>JAJZDO010000694.1 GCA_021805955.1 Acidobacteriota bacterium | reverse complement strand
CCGGCAAACACGCGGTTCGGGTGCTGGAAGATGGATGGACGGCAGTGACCGCCGACGGCAGTTTGAGCGCCCATTTTGAACACACGGTGGCCGTGCGAGCCGAGGGTTGCGACGTGCTGACGGCCTGAACGCCGGCGGCTGGCGGTATAGCAGAGCAGTGAGCCGGACCCGCAGGCAATGGGCCGACGCTGGAGCAGAGTTTGTCGAAAGAAGACGCAATTGAGGTAATGGCAACGGTGGTTGAGACGTTGCCGAATGCCATGTTCCGTGTGGAACTGGAGAACAAACATCAGGTACTGGCGCACGTATCCGGCAAGATGCGGAAGAACTTCATCCGTATCCTTCCCGGCGATAAAGTGGCGGTCGAACTGAGCCCGTATGATCTCAATCGCGGGCGGATCGTCTACCGCTACAAGTAGCGGGTATCTGGCACGTTGGAAAGAGATGGAAGCGGATGAAGGTTCGGGCATCAGTTAAAAAGATTTGCGATAAGTGCAAGGTCATCCACCGCCGCGGGGTGGTGCGTGTGATCTGCGAAAACACCAAGCACAAGCAGCGCCAGGGCTAAGGCCCTCGCTGTTCTGTGCCGGCTGCCGGCCGGGCTAGTTAGCTGGAGTTAAGGCTTGCGAAGAACCCGAACGGAGCCGTCCATCGCGGGGGACAGTTGTCAGCACCTCCGCACAACTGCCGCACCGGGAAACCGGCTGCTGCACAGTACGACCCGAGGAAGCATTCATGGCCAGAATTGCCGGAGTCGATCTGCCGCGTAACAAGCAGGCACGGATCGCACTCACATACATTTACGGCATCGGGGACTCGCGCGCGCTGAAGATTTTGGCCGCGGCGAACGTCGATGCATTCAAGAAGCTGCAGGACCTGGGAGAAGACGAGGTCAACCGAATTCGCCAGGTTATTGAGAGTGAAGGCGGGGTCGAAGGCGATCTGCGCAAAGACATCTCGCTGCACATCAAGCGGCTGATGGAAATTCAGAGCTATCGCGGGCTGCGTCACCGGCGCAATCTGCCCGTCCGCGGACAGCGGACGCACACCAACGCGCGCACGCGCAAAGGCCCACGCCGCGGTACGGTGGCCGGTAAGAAGAAAGCGACCAAGTAATGGCAAAGGCACAGGCAGGCGCTGCCGGCAAGGCGGCCAAAAACAAAAAGTTCAAGAAGCGGGAACGGAAAAGCGTCCCGTACGGCGTGGCCTATATTCAAGCCTCGTTCAACAACACCATCATCACCATCACCGACGGGCAGGGCAACACGGTTTCGTGGAAGAGTTCGGGTTCGCTCGGCTTCCGCGGATCGCGCAAGGGTACCCCATTCGCGGCGCAGCAGGCAGCAGCCAACGCTGCCAGCCAGGCGCGCGAACATGGCATGCGCTCGGTCGATGTGCGGGTCAGCGGGCCGGGTTCCGGCCGCGAGTCGGCGATTCGTGCCCTGGCTTCGGCGGGAATGGAAGTCCGCACCATTCGCGACGTAACGCCGGTGCCGCATAACGGTTGCCGCCCACCGAAGCGCCGCCGCGTGTAAACTAATTGTTGGTGCCTTCCATTGCCCATGGACCAAAGAGTACCGGTCCACTGGCGATGGCTGAGCGGTAGGCGATGGAAATTTATTGGTTTCTTACGCCGCTTTCCGCTCCCTTCCAGCAGTCTTTCGCGGTCTCTCGCGGATGGATGGGAGAGGGGCACGAACAAGAAACCATCACTTTGGGACCGGGACGAAGGGCTTAGCCCGTAAACCGGTCGACCTCTGAACTCAGGAGATTTTTGTGGCTCGTTATACAGGACCCGTCTGCCGCCTTTGCCGTCGCGAAGGCACCAAGCTTTTTCTAAAAGGCCCCCGCTGCTTTTCTGACAAATGCGCGATTGAGAAGCGCAATTTTGCTCCCGGCCAGCATGGCCGCGACCGTAAGGCGAAGATCGTCGGATACGGTTTGCAGTTGCGCGAAAAGCAGAAAGCCAAGCGCATGTATTTTGCTCTCGAAGGGCAGTTCCGCGCCTACTACGAGAAGGCCAACGCGGCGACCGGCGTTACCGGCGAACTCCTGCTGCAGCAATTAGAGCGTCGTCTCGACAGCATCGTCTACAGCATGGGATTCGCGAATTCGCGGCGCCAGGCGCGTCAGGCTGTGCGCCACGGTCACGTGGAAGTGAATGGCCGCAAGGTCAACATTCCGTCCTATCAGGTCGGCGTGGGCGATGAAATTCGCGTGCGCGAAGGCAGCCGCTCGCTGCCGGTCTTTGAAGCAGCGCGCGAAAACGGCGGAGCTGGTGCGCCACCGCAGTGGATCTCGATCGACCGGAATGGCATGAGCGGGAAGATTCTCTCGCTGCCGAAGCGGGAAGACATTCATCTGCCGATCAACGAACAGCTGATCGTCGAACTTTACAGCAAGTAAGCAAAGTCAAGGCTGCCGCAGGGCAGCCGTGGCTTGCCGGAATTCACTAAAAATCAGGAGAAAAGGCGCGGCCGTTGCAAAATGCTTCGCGACGCCTGCCGCGCGGGAAAGTTAAGGGCAAACACACTATGCTATGGCGTGGATTTCAAAAACCGAAACGTCTCTCAGTCGATCTGGAATCGCTCACCGAAAAATACGGTAAGTTCAGTGCGCAGCCGTTCGAGCGTGGCTTTGGCACCACCATCGGCAACGCTCTTCGCCGGGTTCTGCTGTCCTCCATCGAGGGTGCGGCGGTTACGGCGGTTCACATTGAAGGCGTGCTGCACGAATTTCAGTCGATTCCGGGCGTCGTCGAAGATGCTACCGACGTCATCCTGAACCTGAAGCAGGTGCCGTTCAAGCTGAATGGAGAGGGCCCGAAGGCGCTCTATCTGCGCGCCGACAAGCCCGGTGTCGTCACCTCCGGCATGATCGAAGCGGATGGGGATGTCGAAATTCTCGACAAAGACGTTTATATCGCGACGGTCAGCGAGGGTGGCAAGCTGGACATGGAGATGCGGCTGAAGCGCGGTCGCGGATATGTTGCGGCGGACAAGAACTTCGACTCCGACCTTGGTATCGGTTTTATTCCGGTAGATTCCGTCCACTCGCCTGTACGCAAAGTGAACTATGCCATTGAAGCAGCGCGTCTTGGTCAAATCACCGATTATGACAAGCTGACGCTGGAAGTCTGGACGAACGGCACCGTGCTTCCGGTGGATGCCATTGGCCTGGCGGCAAAGCTGCTTAAAGATCACATGAGCATCTTCATCAACTTTGAAGAAGAGCTGGAATCCGACGCAGCCTCCGGATCGCACGAGCCGCTGATCCGCAATGAGAATCTGAACCGCTCGGTGGAAGAGCTCGAGCTCTCGGTCCGCAGCTACAACTGCCTCAAGAACGCGGGCATTCAGACGATCGGCGAGCTGGTCCAGAAGACGGAAGCCGAGATGCTGAAGACGAAGAACTTCGGCCGCAAGTCACTGAACGAAATTAAAGAGATGCTGGCGCAGATGGGCCTGTCTTTGGGCATGCGCATCGACGAGAGCGGCAATGCCGTTCCCGGGCCTACCAGCATCCGGCCGGCCGACGTGCTTTCCAGCGTGGCGCACCGCGACGATGAGGATGAAGACGACGAAGACTTCGAATCCGATATGCTCGTGCCGCAGGAAGAGCCGGAAAACTTTTAACTCGGGTGGCTCCAGACTGGCGCAACAGTCTGGAGCCGCTGTCACCCGGTAACGCAATTGCAATTTTTTTATAGAGAGAACCGCCATGCGTCATCGCAAAGCAGGATTCAAACTGGGCCGGAACACCAGCCATCGCCGCGCAACACTGCGCAATCTGGTGACGTCCATCATTCTTGAGGACCGCGTGGAGACCACGGTGGTCAAGGCCAAGGCAGCACGCCCGCATGTCGAGCGGCTCATCACCCTGGGCAAGCGGGGCGACCTGCATGCTCGCCGTCAGGCGCTTGCGTACCTGCAGACGCGCGATGCGGTCACCCGTCTTTTTGACACGGTAGCGCCGCGTTACGGCGATCGCAATGGTGGCTATCTGCGGATTATCCGCAGTGGGTATCAAAAGGGCGATGGCGCGGAAACCGCCTTCATTGAAATGCTGGGCGTCGAAAAGCTGCTGCAGGAGAAGCGCGAGAAGCGGGCAGAAGCGCGCGCCAAGCGTCGCGAAGAGATGGACAAGGCCATGAGCGAGTCCGACGAACAGGGTCCGCCCAGCGATCCAGCCAAGTAGCTTTTCTTCCACTTCTTATCAAAAGAGCGGCGCCGCGTGCGTCGCTCTTTTGCTTTTCCCACTTAACTTTCACTTCACAAAAAGCACGAGCCGGATTTACTGGGCCTTCACTCCGCATTCAAACTCCTGACAAGCGCAAACCCTAGCATCCCCTTCAACGCCTGGACGGCCGGACCATCGACGGCGCCCGATACCGGGCGAGCCGCAGACCGTAATGGTTTGCGCCGAAGGGACCTTTATCCGGATGCCGCGCAAAATCCTCCTTACGCTTCTAGCCATCATCAGCCTTTTACTTCCTGCCAACCGTGTCTGGAGCCAGCAAACGCTCGGCGCCATTGCGGGCAGCGCCACCGCGCCGGATGGCGGCGTGCTACCGAATGTAACGGTGAGCCTCTTCAGTGAGAAGAATGGTTTCACCCGCACGACGCACACCAATCGCCGGGGCGAATATCAATTTCTGAACCTTCCGGTTGGCAGCTACACGCTCACATTCACGCACGATGGCTTCAATCAGCTCCGCTTCCCGGGCATCGTGGTCAACGAAAATCGTACGACCACCCTCGCTGCGCCGCTCAAGGTTGGTTCTGTCAGTACCTCGGTCTCGGTCAATGCTAACCCGATGCTGAACGCGGTGGATACGACCAATGGCTATAGCCTGAACCAGAAGATGATTAACGCTCTGCCTCTGGCGACGGGGAGCTTCACCCAGCTTGCGGTCCTGGCGCCGGGCGTCAGCGCGGAGTTTCTTGCCGGCACCGGCGTGAATGCAGGCCTGGGAAATCAGCCAATCTGGGCCAATGGTCAGCGCGATACCAGCAACACCTATACCTTGAACGGCGTGGACATCACGAACCTGTTCAACGGAAAGACCACCAGCCAGAGCGTTTCCCAGCGGCTCAACTTTAATATCGGCGAAGGCGCTAACGTTGGTGGCAGCATCAATACCAGCACCTCTGTATACGGATCTTCCGGTCAAAGCCTTGCCAGTCCGCCACCGGAGTTCATTCAGCAGATTAACGTCAATGTCTCCAGCTATTCTGCGGAGCAGGGAACGACCAGCGGCGCGCATATTGACGTCAATACGGTCTCCGGAACCAACCGGTGGCATGGGCAGGTGTGGGCCACGCGCGCGACAAACTGGCTCAATGCGGCCCCCTTCTTCTACAAAAGTCCCGCCTATGCGATTCCCCATAACGAGCAGAATCCTGAATTGCACCGATTCATGGGTGGTGGCGTGGCGGGTGGTCCCATTATCCCGAACAAGCTGTTTATATTTTTTGGGTATCAGGCGCAGCGCGTTTCGGATCAATCGACCGGCTTATCGCAGCTATATGTTCCGACCGGTCTGACGAACGACCGCAGTCTGAACGGCATCGAAGCCGCCTGCGCCAGCTATTACGGATCGCAGCCCAGTAAGTGCCCTGCAGCGAACCAATTGAATCCGGTTGCTGTGGCGCTATTGCAGGCAAAACTGCCGAACGGAGAATTTCTCATTCCATCTTCCAGCGCAAATCCAGTAGTTGGTGAGCCGAATGTTTCCCTCATCCAGACGTCGCGATTCGATGCCGATCAGGCGACGGGCGATCTGGACTACGACGCGACGACAAGCGACCGTCTTTCGCTCAAGTACTACTACCAGCACGACCCATCCTTCAGTCCATTCAGCAGCTCCGGACAGACGGAGGGTTTTCCGCAGAGCGAAGACAGCGGGGCGCAGGTCGCTGCCATCCAGAACAATATCATCGTCAATCCCCACTTTACGTGGGAGCAGCGGATGGGCTTTTCCCGGCAGAAGGTATATAGCTACTTCGCCTCTCAATTGAACGCAGCAAACGCAGGGATCAACCTGAATGGATATACACAATTTCCCGGCATCTCCATTGCACAGTTTCAGGGGGTCAGTGCTTCTGGCGGTATCGGACTGGGACCCACGTCGGATTTTGTGAACAGCGGATACTTCCAGAACCGCTTCGCCCCTTCGACGAATGCGATCTGGACGCTGGGAAAGCATAATCTCTCGGCCGGCTTCAGCTATGCCTATACACAACTCAATATCCGTAATCACAGAACAGGGATCGCCAATCTCTCGATTCAGACCTTTCCGGATTTCCTGAATGGCAATGTTCACAACGGGACCATTCTTGTCGGCAACAGCGATCGCTATTACCGCAGCAAAGAGTCGGGTGCCTATGTCCAAGATCAGTGGCAGCTTCGCCCGAACCTAAGCATTACAGCCGGACTGCGCTATGACTACGACGGACCGCTGTATGAGAAAAACGGCAATCTGTTCAACTTCGATCCCGCGCGCTATCAGGCGACTCCTGGGGCTGTCATTAATGACGGTCTGATTGTCGCCGGCAATAACAAGCTCTATCGCACTCCCGGAGTGAGCGCTACCACCCTGAAGGGCCGTCAGTGGGGAATCAGCCCTCGCATTGGATTTGCGTGGTCGCCTTCTCAGAACAATGGCAAAGTAGTTTTCCGCGGTTCCTACGGCATTTATTACGACCGTGGCGAATACTTCCAGTATCTGTCACCGCCCGCAGGACAAGGTGTATCGGGTCCGTTCGGCGTCACTCAGGAGCCACCGTTGGCAAACTACTTTAATGCCAACCGCGGTCCGGGCACGTTGAGCGCGCCGTTCCAGGGCGTCGACTTCAATAGTGGCATCACGAATCCGGCAGATTTCGTCAATCTGCTGCCAACCATCAACCAGTTGAAACAGTTCGGTCCGCCGCCGTTTCCGATCGGAAACTACAACATCAACAACAAGCTGCCCTATGCCGAAAACTATATGTTCGACGTGCAATGGCAGCCGCGCAACGATCTTGCAATGACGATCGGCTATGCCGGCAATCGCGGACGCCATCTGATTATCCCGTTGCCGTTCAATCAGCCATTAATCGCGACGCCGTCGAATCCTGTGAACGGCGAAAGATACTCCTATGGCTACCAGATTTTGAGTCCGATCACCGGCCAGCCCCTTTCCAATGAGCCCTACAGTACCTATAGCGGCGGAAATGTGGATATCCGTGTTCCTTATCCGGGATATGACCCCAATTCCACCTCGTTCTCTGCCGTTGGTGTCTCCGCGTACGACGCACTGCAGGCGCAACTGGAAAAGCGCCTGAACCACGGTGTCCAGATCTCTGCTGCGTATACCTTCTCGCATACTCTGGATGAGCAAAGCGATCTGGGGTTATTTTTTACTGGGGACAATCCGAACCGGCTTCAGGACAGCTACGGTACTGCAGACTTTGACCGCACTCACGTCGCCAGCATCGACTTTCTCTTCGTAGCTCCGAAACTGCATCATGGGCGCCGGATTGTCCGCAAATTTACCAATGGCTGGCAAATGACCGGAATTGCAATTTTTCAGAGCGGTCAGCCCTATAGTATCTACGATTACACGGGCGCTGTTGCCAGTGCTTACTACGGAACGAATATCAGCCTCTTGAATCCAATCGTTCCGCTGGCGCCGGGCTATACACCACAAAATGCGCTGACCGGCCATTCGGGGGCATTTTTTGACAATAGCGGAAACCCGATTCCGGCAATTAATCCCTCGGCGATCACAGTACCGCTGCTGGCCCCCGGACAAAATGGTATCCCTCCCTGCGATCCAACGGGAGGCCCCAATAATGGTCAGCTTTGCGACAACTATGAGACCGGATTTGCTCCACCGGGTGAACGCAATATCTTCCGGCAGCTTTTTCAGAAACGCGCAGACATTTCGGTGCAGAAGGCAACGACCTTTTATGACCGTTACCAGGTGCTCTACTCCTTCGATGTCTT
This sequence comes from Acidobacteriota bacterium, assembly GCA_021805955.1. The sequence continues at coordinate 6,055 of JAJZDO010000694.1, read as the reverse complement.
CAATGTGACGAACACCACGAGTTTCGATATCCCCAACAACAATACAAGTATCGGCAACTTCAGTTACCAGATCACGCCGACCACCGGGAATCCGTTCACCGATGGGGTGTATACCCTGCCCACCTACAACAACCTGAACGGGTTTGCGCAGGTACAGCATACGATCGGCAGTCCGCGCGTCGTTGAAATGACGGTGCACGTGATCTTTTAAGCGCATCTACGTCGGGCGGCCGAATCGAGGCCGTCCGGCAATTTTCAGCGCTCCGCGGCTTCCCAAGGCACCGGGAGGTCCAATTTCCGGTTAAAGTTTTCCGCACTATAAAAGATCGCCGCCGCCCTTTTGCTTTTCTTGCGGTTTTGACTATACTGAGCACTCTTTCCAGAAGTATTGTTGCGAAAGGGTGTTTTTGCCATGCTGAGCCGTCGTGCGACTGCCTACGCGGGGATATTGTCGGTTGTATTGGCTGCGACCGCGTTTGGGCAGATGGACAATCGGAAGTTTGGAAAGCCAATCGAGCCCGCGCCCGCGGACCCGAAGGTTCAGGCGGCAATCGCTCAAATCTCCGCGCAACGCATTGAGCACGACATTAAAACCCTGGTCGCTTTTCACAACCGCAGCACACTGTCCAGCAACGACAAGGACCTGCCGAAGGGGCAGGGCGTGCTGGCCGCAGCAGATTGGATTCAGGCACAGTTTGAGGCCGACTCCAAGGCATGTGGCGGATGCCTTGAAGTGCAGCGCGACACCTTTACCCAGCAGCCAGGCCCGCGGGTTTCCCAGCCGACGGTTATCAACAACGTTTACGCCATCTTGAAGGGCTCAGACCCTGCGCAGGCCGGCCGGATGTACCTGGTCACGGGCCACTACGACTCCCGCGACAGCAGCAACGAAGATACGCACGGCGCTGCGCCGGGGGCCAACGACGATGCCAGCGGAGTTTCCGTCAGCCTGGAAAGTGCACGTGTTCTCAGCAAACTCCATTTTCCTGCCACCATCGTGTTTGCCGCGGTCGCCGGGGAGGAGCAGGGGTTATATGGCAGCCGCCATCTGGCGGAGCTGGCCAAACAGCGCGGCTGGCATCTTGAAGGCGTTCTGAATAACGACATTGTGGGCGGCAACACCACCCCCGGCGACACGTTGCAGGACAAGCACGTTGTGCGCGTATTTTCCGAAGGCATTCCGGCAACGGCCACCGATATGCAGCTCCGCATGATCCGTATGCTGGGCGGCGAAAGCGATTCGCCGTCGCGGGAGCTGGCGCGGGAGATTCTTGGCGTCGCGCGGACATACTTCAACACCGAGAACTCTGGCACTCCCGCGTTCCGCCCCGTGCTCGAGTTTCGGCTGGACCGTTACCTGCGGGGAGGCGACCACTACTCCTTCAATCTGCAGGGGTTTCCGGCTGTGCGGTTTACAGAGTGGCGCGAGGACTTTAACCATCAGCACCAGAACGTTCGCGTCGAAAACAGGGTGCAGTACGGTGACCTCCTGCGATATGTCGACTTCCGTTACACGGCGCAGGTGGCGCGCTTGAACGCGGCCACGCTTGCAACGCTTGCCTCCGCACCTGGTACGCCGACGAATGCGCGCATCATCGCGCAGAAGCTGGATAACAATACGGAGCTTGCCTGGGATGCGCCGGCCGGGGCACCTGCCGGAACAACCTATCAGATCGTCTGGCGCGATACAGCGGCGCCAGATTGGCAGTTTTATTCTTCGACCGGAGGGGACACGCACGCGACCATTCCGGTATCGAAAGACAATGTGATTTTTGGCATTCGCGCGGTAAACGCAGCCGGACAGAGAAGCCCGGCCGCTTTTCCGTTTCCTGAGCGATTCCACACCCCCCCGCTGCCGAAAAAATAAGAGATCCTCGAACGCTCGCGATGTTCATAACCTCCCGGTCCAATAACCGGGCGATAGTAATTTTTTCTGGAGAAGCCAATGCCGTCCCTTCGAAGTGTATTCAACTATTTACTGATTACAGGGTTGCTGATGCTGGCTGGCGTGCCAATCGCGCGAGCCCAATCCACTGGAACTCTCCAGGGGACGGTTTCCGACAAGACGGGCGCCGTCGTTACAGGAGCCCAGGTCGTCGCCACCCAGGTGCAGACAGGCACTGCGCGCTCCGTCGTCACGGATAGCGCCGGAAACTACTCCATTCCCGCATTACAGCCGGGTACCTATCGGCTGCAGATAACCGCGCCGGGCATGCAACCCACTACGCTTGAAAACATTGTGCTGTCGGTGGACTCCACCGAGCGTGTGAATGCGACGCTGGGGCTTGCCGCAGCGAGCCAGACCGTGACCGTAAGTGGCGCGGTCCAGCAAATGAATAGCTCGACGATGACGGTAGGACAAGTTATTGGTTCGCGCACCGTTCAGCAGATTCCCCTCAACGGACGGCACTTTCTGGATCTCGGTGAATTGATCCCTGGATCGGTGACCGCGCCGCAGAACGGGTTTTTGACCGCGCCTTTGCAGGGACTGGGCGCAGAGTCGTTCGATACCGCCGGCAACCGCGAAGACACCGTCAACTTCATGATCAATGGCATCAACCTGAACGATATGGTGCAGAACCAGATCACGTTTCAGCCGACGATCGCGACGGTGAGCGAGTTCAAGGTCGACAATTCCAGTCTGAGCGCGGAGTACGGCCGCAACTCGGGCGCCGTGGTGAACGTAGCCACCCGCTCGGGCACGAACGAGTTCCACGGCGAAGCCTTCGACTACATACGGAATAACGACGTGGATGCGCGCAACTACTTCAATCCGCATCCGATTCCGATGTCAACCTTTAAGCGGAACAATCCCGGCGCCGATCTGGGCGGACCGGTCTGGATTCCACGCATCTACGACGGCCGCAACAAGACATTCTTCTTCGTGAGTTACGAAGGGCTGCTCCAGTCGCAGGGACTGACGATCAATAGCGGCGTCCCAACAAATGCCGAGCGGAGCCAGACCACCGATCCCATCATCCAGAAGCTGCTCACATTGGTTCCGCAGGCGAATGACGCAACGGGCACGCGCTACCTGGGCTCGGCAAGCTCTCCTGTGACTGTGGAGCAGTTCACTGGCGACCTGCTGCACAATCTGGGATCGAATGATCAGCTCCACCTTTACTACGCCTGGCAGCAGGACAAGCGGAACGAACCGACCCTCCCCGGCGAAACAATTCCGAATTTTGGCGATCATCGGACAGCACACCGTCAGATCGGAACCATCGTTGAGACGCATGTCTTCTCCTCAAACGTTGTCAATGAGGCGCGGCTGGGCTTCAACCGCATTGCCATCAGCTTCGATCCAAACTTTGTCGCAAACCCGGCGAGTTACGGAATCAACAATGGCATTCTTTCGAGCATTGGATTGCCGCAGATTACGGTCAGCGACATTGCGCTGAATTTTGGCGGCCCGGCCGGTGAACCGCAAGGCCGCTTCGACACCACATTGGTCTTGTCCGACAACGTCAACTGGCTGCGCGGTAATAATACGTTTAACTTCGGCGGTGAGTATCGCCGCTTTATCAATGACAACTTTAACCAGGACACCAGCACGTTTTTCTTTCCGACAACTGCCAGCTTCCTGGCGGATCAGGCGACACAGTTTACTGTCACGCCACAGGATGTTGTAAGCCGGATCTTTGTGAATTCGCTCGGCGTGTACGGTCAGGATGTCTATCGATTGAATGCCAGGCTGTCCGTGCAGCTTGGACTCCGGTTCGATTGGGATGGAACGCCAACGGAAGGCGAAAATCGCTTTGTCGGATTTAACCCCGCGACGGTCTCCCTCATCCGGGTGGGTTCGCCTGGCTACAATCACGTCTACAACGAAAATTACAACTTCAATCCTCGCGCAGGCATTATCTGGGATGTGACCGGCACCGGCCGCACCATTGCACGGGCCGGCTTCACCATTCAAAACGATCAGCCAATCACCAACCTGGTGACTGGACTTACCAGCAATCCGCCCTTCGCGAATCCGGTGTTCTATACGCCAACGCCCAGCACGCCCTACGTCAGCTTTGCCGATGCTTTCAACGCGGCGAAGAGCCTTCCGACACTGGCGCCCGGTAACGTCGCCCATAACTTCAGCGACGATTATGTGGAATCCTACAACTTCAACCTGCAACAGGATCTCCCCTGGGGTCTGGTTTCGCAGCTTGCCTACGTAGGAAGCCATGGCGTGCACCTGCGCCTGGCGCTAAACCAGAACCAGCCGATAGCGGGCGCGCGTCCCTACCCCGCGCTTTCACCGACAAGCCCGTACGATCCTGGAAAAGGCCTGGGCAATATTACGGAGTACGACAGCATTGGTAGTTCGCACTACAACGCACTCTGGGCCACGGTGACGCGGCGATTTGTAAATGGACTGGAATTCAATACTTCGTATACATGGGCAAAGTCCACCGATCTGAATTCTCTAAGTAGCCAGGGAATCATTTTGCAGGACAGCTATAACCCGGCGAGTAACTACGGACCGTCGGACTTCGATGTGCGGAACCGCTGGGTCTTCAGCGGAATTTATGCCGTTCCTTATGGACATAACCTGCTGACCAAGGGCTGGCAAACTTCTGCAATTGTGCAACTGCAGACAGGAAACCCTCTGACCGTAGATACCACCTCAGCGCTGAACGGCGTCATAGGTACCGTCCGTCCGGATGTTCTGGGCATTGTGCACACTGAAAATGTGAGGCTGGGAAGCGGCGCGATTCAATACCTGCCGCAGGCAATCTGTTACACGCCTACCGCGGGCTGCTTGTTCTCAAGCAACGGCCAGCACTTCGGCGACCTGCACCGGAACTCAATCTACGGCCCTGGCTTTGAAGATGTGGATTTCTCGTTGCAGAAGGACACAAATATCCGCCGCGCAATTCTGGAGGTTCGCGTGGATGCCTTTAACCTGCTGAACCATCCGAACTTTGGCCAGCCCATCAGCACGTTCTCAATCGGTAAAGGTACGGTGACCGCCGGGAACTTTGGCCGGATTGTGAACACGCGCTTCCCCGTAGGCGACGTGGGATCATCCCGGCAATTACAACTCGCCGGCCGCATCGAGTTCTAATCACCGCTGGAGCGAGAAAGCCCGGACGGATATCCGCCCGGGCCTCTTTCTTGTGTTGCAATTGCTTCTGCGTCTCGCTTCCGAATTGTCCTGCCGCGAGGGATCAGTTCATCGGCAGCGCAGGGAGTTTCCGTCATCCACTTCTACGCCAGCACAGCCGTCCTCTCACCGCGGACGGCCGGTGCCGGTGCGCCACTGCGCACGATGTATTCGATCAGCGGCCGCACATTGGCTGCCTCTGCCAGAAAAGCGTCGTGCCCATGGGTGGAGTGAATCTCGATGTAGTTGCATACCGCGCCTGCGTCCTGAATTCGTTCCGCGAGACTGCGCACATCCTCGGGAGGAAACAGCCAATCGGACGAGATCCCCGCTAAGAGAACGCGGGCTCGAATCCGCCCCAGAGCGGCCGATGCACTGGCATATCCGAAAGCAGGATCAAAATTATCCATCGCGCGGGTGATGGCAAGGTAGCTGTTCGCATCGAAACGGTCATTAAAGATGCGGCCCTGGTATTCGAGATATCCCGCGACGTCATATTTCCCTTCGGCCGTCGTGCGGGGATCGGCACCAGCGCGGTCTGGCTTGCGCGCAAACCGCTCATCAAACAACGCGGGAGATTTGTAACTGCAGGTCGCAATGCCGCGCGCTAACGCCAGGCCGCGTGTTGGTGGCTCGGACGCCGAGTATTGGCCGCCCTTCCATGCCGGGTCCAGCCGGATGCTCTCGCGCTGTAGATGATTCAGCGCCAGCCCCATTGCCGTAAGCGGAGCGGCGCCGACAGCGAAACAGCCGGCGACGCGTTCGGGATAATCAATGGCCCATTGCAGCGCCTGCATGCCGCCAATCGAGCCGCCCAGCACCGCACGCAGTTGCGTGATGCCGAGTGATTCGATCAGCTCTGCCTGAGCACGCACAATGTCGCGAATGCTGACGACCGGGAAGTCGGCGCCGTATGGCGCCCCGGTCTGGGGATTGATGGAAGATGGGCCCGTC
>JAJZDO010000944.1 GCA_021805955.1 Acidobacteriota bacterium | reverse complement strand
TTGCGAACTGCTACTATGTCTCCGTGCCAGGCACGGTCTTGGAGGACCAACAAAAATGGATGATCCAAGAAATAGTAAGTCCATAGACGGACCGCTTCACAAACCCGAAACAGTTTCCGATGTTGGCGTGCCTCAGAGGGTTCTTGACGATTTGGCGCTGAAGGCTCTCCATTTGTTCGGTCCACTCTCGCTTCTTGAGCTGTCCATGCACATGCGGCTAAGCCTGAGCATTGTCGAGGAACTGTTTGTCCGAATGAGGGCCCAACATCTCTGCGAAGTTACCGGCATGTCCCATAATGTTTCGGATATAGCGATCACGTCCCAGGGCAGATCCCGGGCATTGGAGTTGTTGTCCCAATGCCAGTATGCGGGCGCTACGCCGGTGTCTCTCGAAAGCTATGTGAAGCAGGTCCATCTGCAGAGCGCTCGCGACATCGAAGTGCATCAGCCCGATGTCGAACGAGCCTTTGCTCATCTTGTGCTGGACAGCAGAATACTGTCGCAGCTCGGAACAGGACTGAATTCGGGCACCTCAATTTTCCTCTACGGACCGACTGGAGTCGGAAAGACCGTGATCGCGGAAACTTTGTCGCACGTGGTTGCCGAGGACAAGGTGTGGATACCGTATGCGGTGGAAGTCGATGGCCAAGTCATCACCGTCTACGATCCAGTGGTCCACAAGGCCGTCGCTGAACCTGTGACTTGGGAGAGCGACTGGCGCTGGGAGCTTTGCGACCGTCCTGCGGTCATTGTCGGCGGCGAGCTGACGGGCGAGATGCTGAACCTGCAATTCAATCCGATCACGAAATTCTATGTCGGCCCGGTACAAATGAAAGCCAACAATGGGGTCCTAATCATTGACGATTTCGGACGGCAGCGGCTGCAACCGGAAGCGCTCCTGAACCGCTGGATCGTTCCACTTGATCGCAGGACCGACTTTCTCAACCTGGCAGGTGGGAAAACAATTGAAATCCCATTTGAGATATTGGTGGTGTTTGCAACCAACTTGGACCCTTCTCAGTTGCTGGATGAGGCCTTCTTGCGGAGAATCCATACGAAGATCAAAATCGGCGAGGTTTCCGACGGCCAGTTTCAGGAGATTTTTCGCCGGGTCGCCAGCGAGCATGCACTTGAATACGATGTGGAGGTCCTCCAAGGCTTGGTCGATGTGATCCGCAGCCACTCAGACTTGTTGCGGCCATGTTACGCGAGAGACCTGGTGAATCAGATCCGTTGGGTCGCCAGATACGAAGGCAGAAAACCGTATATCAACCGCGCGGCTGTAATGCGCGCGGCTGAAGCTTATTTTCTGCCCGCTTCCTGAAGATAGCTGCATAACGGCTATTTGCGATTTCGCTTGCGAATGCTTGCAATCTCTTCCATGCGCTGTTGCAGCATTTTTTCGCGGCCGCGATCGGTCGGCTGATAATATTTGCGCCCAATCAATCCTGGCGGAAGGCAATCCATGTCGGAGACCGCGTCCGCCTCATCGTGGGCGTAGCGATAGCCTTTGCCATAGTCTAGCGACTCCATCAGCCGCGTGGGCGCGTTGCGCAAATGCAACGGCACCGGCTCGGCTCGCGTCTGTTCCACGTCGCGCGTGACCGCACCGTAGGCCGTGTAGAGTGCATTGGACTTGGGCGCAAGCGCGAGATAGACAGCCGCCTGGGCCAGAGCCAGATCGCCTTCCGGGCTGCCGAGAAAATCCATCGAATCGCGCGCGGACAACGCCAGGTTGAGTGCTTCCGGCGCGGCGAGGCCAATGTCCTCCGAGGCCATGCGCACCAAACGGCGCGCCAGATACATGGGGTCTTCGCCAGAGCGCAACATGCGCGCCAGCCAATAGAGTGCCGCATCCGGGTCGCTGTTGCGGATGGACTTATGCAGTGCGGAGATAAGGTTGTAATGTTCCTCGCCGCTCTTGTCGTAAAGCAGGGTTTTCTGCTGCACCGCGTCGGCAATCAGTGGACCGTCGAGCGAGGATTGGCCCGCGTTCGCAGCCAGTCGGGTCGCGGCTTCCAGCACATTGTAGGCCCGGCGCACATCACCATTGGCATATCCGGCGATTACGTTCAGCGCATCCTCTGGAGCGGTGATGCCGAAGCCGCCAAGCCCGCGTTCCGTGTCCGCAAGGGCACGATGCAGTAGTGCAACAATTTGCTCATCACTCAGCGCCTCCAGCACGTAGACGCGGCAGCGAGAGAGCAGCGCGGCATTCAGCTCGAAGGAAGGATTCTCGGTCGTGGCTCCGATCAGCCGGATGGCCCCGCGCTCGACGTAGGGGAGAAAGGCATCCTGCTGGCTGCGGTTGAAGCGGTGAATCTCGTCGATAAATAAAATTGTTCGCATCCCGGCGGAAGCGGCCTGATCGGCTTCCGCCATCACCTGTTTGATCTCTTTGATCCCGCTGACGACGGCGGAAAACTCGATGAAGGTGGCCTGGGTGGTGTGGGCGACGATTTTCGCCAGAGTCGTTTTCCCCACGCCGGGCGGACCCCATAGGATCATCGACGTTGTGTCGTCTGTTTCCAACTGCAAACGCAGGGCTTTGCCGGGCGCGAGCAGATGCTCCTGGCCGACGAACTCGTCGAGTGTGCGGGGACGCATCCGCTCGGCCAGCGGGCGTTGTCGCAGATCGGCTGGTGTGTCTTTCGAATAAGCAGGATCACCCGGCAAAGCGTCGAAGAGGCTCATGGCTTGCCCTGGAAGGATGCCTGGCTACGCTGGCGCGATGCCTCGCAAAGCAAGATCGACGCGGCAATGGCGGCATTCAGAGATTCCACGTTTCCCGGACATGGAATGTGGACAGTTTCTTGGCAGAAGGACAGTATCTCTTCGGAAATTCCGGCGCCTTCATTGCCGATGACGAAGGCCGTCGGTCCCCGGAGATCTGCTTCGAAGATGGAAGTTCCAGCGTCGGCAACGCAGGCGTACAGGGGAATCTGTTTCTCTGACAGACGCCGCAGCAGCGCGGAGTCGTCCAAGGAAACGACGGGCAGACGAAAGCTGGAACCGGCAGACGCGCGTAGAGCTTTCTGGTTCCATGGACTGACGCTCCCCGGCGTTAGCAGCACTCCAGCCGCGGCGAATGCCTCCGCCGAGCGGATGATGGCGCCGACATTGCCCGGATCTTGCAGCCCTGCCAGGATGACGAGCCGGGGACGGTTTGCTTCCAGCAGCGATTCCAGAGTCCACCGCGGTAGCTCGACCAGAGCGGCGACGCCTTGCGGAGACTCGGTAGCGCAGGCATGATCGAAGGCGCCGGCAGCTACGGGAAAAATCTGGGCACGTTCGAAGGAACGCCAGATTTTTTCAGCGACGCGGTCCTCACGCAGGAACAAAGTGACGAATCGAAGTCCGCTGCGCTGGGCTTCCTCGACCAGATGATCCCCTTCAATGGCGATCCATCGATCCGGGCCTAGAGACGGCCGCTGAAGACGCTGGCGCAGGTCCTTCAGCCTGGCATTCTGACGGCTGCGGATGATTTCAGGGGAAGCGGAGGCCACGAAGTCCGGCATACCTGGCGATTTTACGCCCGGACTGACGCAACCCTTTCGTCGGCGATACGATTCCAGCCTTGCAGGCTTCGTCGAACAGGTATCATGGGTGCAAGCTTGAAAATACGTCGAAGCCAAAACTTTCGACCCAGAACTCGCTGCTTCGGAGAGACCAGTTTGTCAGCGGAAATACTGCGCGTACATCCGGATGAGCCCGAACCGGAAAAGATCGAATATATAGTTCGCTGCCTGCAAAAGGGTAGTGTGGTCGGGATGCCGACGGACACGTTTTACGGACTGGCCGTGGATCCGGTCAATCTGCACGCCGTCGAACTGATCTATGAAATCAAGATGCGGCTGCGGCATAAGCCGCTTTCTTTGTTGCTGGCCGATGTTGCACAGGCGTATGAGATCGCGCGGAGCCTGGATTCGCAATTCGACCGTCTGGCGGAACGCTTCTGGCCCGGACCGCTCACCGTGATCGTGCGGGCGGGGACCCGGTTGCCCTTGCGAGTTACGGCCAACACGGGAAATGTTGCCCTGCGTGTGCCCGATGCGGCCATCCCGCGCGCGGTAGTGCGGATGTTGGGGCTCCCGGTGACGGCCACCTCCGCGAATGCATTCGGCGCACCGGAGTGCACACACGCACTAGGAGTTCGAGATCAACTCGGCGATCGCCTCCCCCTGATCGTCGACGGCGGCCCGACGGCGCGAAGTCTTCCGACAACCATCGTCGATCTGTCCTCAGGACCGGGAACCTGGCAAATACTGCGTGAGGGTGCGATTCCGACGCACGAGATCGCTCTCGCGTTGCAATAGAGCGAATTTCCTCTGGTGTGATCTGTCGAAGCGGAACGTGGTGTGGTTCTCTTTAGCGAGCCGCGCGAAGGTTGCCGACTTCGATACCGCCTATAATATTTCGACTCCAGCGGGGCAAAGATGCGCGACATGCGAACCGGAAAACAATCCGGGACGGAAATGGATGGCCGAGGCAGAAAGCGCGAAATTGTGCGCCGGATTGTACGCGGCATGGTCGCGGTTGCGCTACTGGTTGGCTGCGCCTGGTTCTGGTGGCTGTTTCTCCAGATTCGCCGGACTTCTTATGAAGACC
>JAJZDO010000858.1 GCA_021805955.1 Acidobacteriota bacterium | reverse complement strand
GCAACAAGTACATCGAGATCAAGCAGGAGAAACCACAGAACAACAAGCAGCGCGATTGGCCGGAGTACAAGACCTGCAAATCCACCACCGAGGCCATCATCACGGAAGGCACGGAGAAAGGCGAACTCCGCAAATTATGGATATATATCCATAACTTGCGTTATGCAAAGTTACTGATTATGCGCAGCGCCAGGCAGGTTTGGCTTCTGGGTCCCGTTTCCAGTACCGTTGGCGAGAGCAGGTGCTGCGCATAATTTCACAGACTCTCCAGAAAGCGCAGCAGTTGGTCAGGAGGCTGGTAGCGGAGGCCTCTTGTTTTTGCGGGCTGCAAGCGGTCGAGAGCACGTTGCTTCATAGAAAGATCGGCTTCGATATACATGTGGGTGGTTGTTGGGCTTTCATGTCCAAGCCATAAGGCAATTACGGTGATATCGACTCCGGACTGAAGAAGATGCATGGCTGTGGTGTGACGAATGGTATGCGGAGAGATGGTTCGCTGCCGCAACGATGGACACTTCCCGGCGGCAGCACGGACGGCAAGTTCCAGACGTTGCGTCGCATTGGAGCGGGTCATTTGCGTTCCACCGCGATTCGGAAGCAGGTAGCTGGAGTCCTCTGTGGAATCGAGGCGTCGTTTCCATTTCCGCAGTAGCGAAACGGTAGAACCCCATAGTGGAACGCTTCTGTCTTTACGTCCTTTTCCGCGGAGATGGACGCAGGGTGAATGCTCCAGAATTACATCCTTGAGATGAATGCCGATGATTTCTGAGACTCGTCCTCCGGTGTTGTAAAGCATGGTCAGCAGTGCGCGGTCGCGCTGTCCGGTCCAGTTGTGAGGATCTGGCGTATCGAGAATGGCATCGATCTCTGGCCGCGACAGAAACCCAAGCATAGGTCTGTCATAACGTTTCGCCGGGACAGCAAGCGATCGTTCAATGACAGCAAGCGCCTTCACATCGTGATGGACTGCATATTTTAGAAAAGTCCTGAGAGCAGCAAGGCGGGCGTTACGGCTGCGGATCGTGTTGTTGCGCTCGCGTTCCAGGTGATCCAGAAAGGCGAGCAGAAGGTCTTGATCGAGATCCGCTAGGGTGAACTTAGCCGGCGTCTTTCCGAAGCGCTTTTCGGCAAAGCATAGCAACAGCTTGAACGTGTCTCGATAGGCAGAGATCGTGCAAGGGCTGAGCGCCCGATCCTGTTGGAGATGATCGATGAAAAAGCGCTGCAACAGGGTGGCGAAAGTCGGGGTCAATGAAGATTTAGCCACGGCCGCCCTCCCGAGACTTCGCTGCAAACTTTTCGAAGTTCCTTCCAGCTATGGCCATTAGTTCCGGAATGCCGGTAAGGTACCAATAGGTCTCTGAGACACTGCCATGTCCAACATAAGTCGACAGGGCTGCCATCGCGTTCTCGATGTTGGCACCCTGCTGGTACCAGAGTTGGACGCGCCGACAGATGAACGTATGTCTCAGATCGTGGATGCGGGGCACGGCGCGAGCGCCGCGCGAAATCCAGCCAAGGTCCGTACGCAACCGCGCGAAAACGTTCTGAACAGTGCGGACTGGCAAGGCCGCGCCAACGGAGGAGACGAAGACGAATGCTTCCGGGGACACTGGCGCACATAGCTGGCGAACGGCTGTATACCGCTGCAATGCTGCACAAACTGTGGGATGGAAAGGCACGAGCCGCGACTTGGTAAACTTGGTCTGTCGCACCGTCACAATCCCTTGCGTGAAATCGACGTCCGCGTATCGCAGATGCAGTGCTTCTGAGATGCGCAGTCCCGTGGCGGCCAATAGACCAAACAATGTCTCATAGGTTGTCGGACGCAACCTTCCACGCGGCCTCATTCCTCTGGCAGCATCCAGAAGATCGAGGATCTCCTGATCCGTGTAGATGTGCGGGGTGATTCGTACAGACGATTTACCAAACATGCGCGCGTCGGGAATCTCTGTCTGGGGATCAAATCGCGCGCGATATGCGGCAAACGGCCTTATGATCTTCAATCGGGCAGCCCAGACCATTCGTTTCGCAAATGGCTTCTGGCCCTGAACCCAGTCCAAAACGATGCGGCGGGTCAGTGGACCACGGTGGCCCGATTGGTCTGCAAAGCGAGCAAAAGCCCGCAACTGGAATCCAGGAGCCGTGAGCGCAAACCCGCAGCGGTGGCGGTCATCGAGATACTCCTGAACCAGGGAGTGCATCGAGCGTTGAGAAGTCATAGTGACCTCCCCGGCCAAGGCATGGCTACCGTACTGAGCTTGTTTACATCGACCTTGGTGTAAATCATCGAGGTATCGAGGCATCGGTGCCGCAGAATGTCGGAGATCTCCTTGAGCGGACTTCCGGCCTGGAGCAGCCTACTCGCCAGACTGTGCCGGAGAATGTGGACTCGCGAATATGGCAGCCCACATCTTCGATACGCTTGCATCACCGCTTTGCGAACTACGTTCGCCTTGATGGGCTTATCGTAGGGCGCGCAATGACGAACAAACAGGGCGCGGTTGGAAGTCTGGGGCCGTTCCATCTGCAGATACTCAGCGATGGCGCTTCCTGTCTCTGCTAGCAAGGGAAGGACGTCGGTGCGACGAGACTTGTTTGCTGCCAGGCGAATGGTGCCGGCGCGCCAGTCGATATCCGAGAGGCGTAACTGGATAACCTCACAGGCTCGCAGGCCAAGGTCAGTCATACAGCGCACCATCGCATAGTCTCTCTTGGCTGCCCGGCTCGGTTGCCCGAAGGAATCGAGGAGCTGCTGCACCTCCAGTTTGGAAAGCGTCTCTGGTAGAGATGCTAGACGCCAGCGTGCCACGTTCGGGATAACATCAAGCAATCTCTGTACTGAGTCTCCAGTGAACGCCCGAAACTGAAAATAGTTGCGGATGATTCCGCAGAGGAGCTTAATCGTCCCCTGGGTGTATGTCGTTTGCTCGCCCAATACGAATCTATGAATGTCCCTGGGCCGGATCCGCGCCAGGACAATCGATCTCGCAGCGACTCGCCGGGTCAAAAATCGGCGGACCACACCCACGCGATACCGCCGGGTATTTCGAGCAAGCCCCTTGACTTCTTCCATGTAGTGATCAAAACGGTCCAGTTCCGTTTGCAAAGGATCCGGGGCGATCCGTTCCTTGGCGACGACGCCAGATGCACGAAGTGCATACAACAAATGAGCCAGAGATGCCTTTATCTCGTTGCGGCTGCGCCGGACCGGTGGCGGACAGTCGCAGTGTGGCAGGTGTTCAGCAACAAAGCGAGCGATGCTCTGTTCGTCTACTTCTTGCAGCCTCAACCTCTGCTGTGTTATCCATGCGGCGAAGTGCCCAACGCAAGACAGATAGTGACATCTGGTCTCTACCGCGTAACGCTTGTGCTCAAGGTCCGAAGAGAACCCCGAAATGTAAGGCCGCAGAACGCTATCTTCCAACCAAGCTCGAACCTGAGCAGGAATTACAGCTTCATTTTCCATGACGATCTCCTGGGCGTCAGAAACACCCACACCAGAAGATCATCAAAATTATGTGCAGCTCGAAGAAACAGAAACGTGGAAATGCCGCTTGTCCACTTGCGCATCCGGCCTATCGTCTCGCTACGCTGCGCATAATCAGCAACTTTGCATAACGCAAATTATGGATATATATCCATAACTTGCGGAGTTCGCCCTTCTCTGTGCCTTCGGTGATGATGGCCTCGGTGGTGGATTTGCAGGTTTTGTATTCTGGCCAATCGCGTTGCTTGCCGTTCTGCGGCTTTCCTTGCTTGATTTCGATGTACTTGTTGCGCGGGATTGCCGCGCTACCTGCGGCTGGTTGGCCGTAGGCGGCGGAGATTTGTACCAGCTTCGGCTTGGCCGCGAGGGTCTTCGCAACATGCGCGTCCACCTTGGTCTGATAGCAAGCTGGGTCGGTGCAAGCATCCTGCCGCACATCCGCAAATAGCAATTTGTTATGGCCTGTCCGTTTCGGACAATCATGGCAACTGCCCGCCTGCGGGTTAAGCGTCGCGTCATTTTTGGAAAATGGCGCATCGTTCAGAATGAGCAAGATGTTGTGCTCGATCCATTGCTGGAGGTTGCGGACGGGCAGCAAAATACGTTTGTTCTTGCTGCCGCCTCCCCAGTCCTCACGGAAGCAAGCAGCGAGCGCCTGTTCTTGTTCAGCTAGTTGGAGTTTTGCCAATAGCAGCGCATGACCTACGCCGATCTCGTCTTTATAGAATGCCTCCACCACTGCCGGAGACAGTTCCGTCAGCTTGATACGCTGCGCTACGTAAGCGGGGGATTTGCCCGTCTTCGCGGAGATTTGCTCGATGCTGTATTTCGGCTCGTCAAGATTCAGCAACGCGCGAAAGCCCTGCGCTTCCTCCAGCGGGTGAACGTCGCGGCGTTGGAGATTTTCGATAAGCTGCGCCTCCAGTGCTTCCGCATCGGTGAGATTGACGATGCGGACGGGCACGGTTTCCGATTCGGCCAGTTGCGCGGCGCGATAACGCCGTGCTCCAGCGACGATCTCAAAGCTGCGCTCGTTCAAAGGCCGCACAAGCAAGGGCGAGAGAACGCCCTGACTGCGGATGCTATCGGCCAGTTCTTTTAATGCCGCATCCTCAAAAATGCGGCGCGGGTTG
>JAJZDO010000059.1 GCA_021805955.1 Acidobacteriota bacterium | reverse complement strand
CTTTCTGCAGGTGACGATGGGCTGGTTTCTGCGCGACCGTAAGCTGGGCATGATGCAGACGCCACACCACTTCTACTCGCCCGATCCGTTCGAGCGAAATCTGGGCCAGTTTCGCGTGATACCCAACGAAGGCGAGCTTTTCTACGGGATCGTGCAGGACGGCAACGATTTCTGGAACGCATCGTTTTTCTGTGGCTCCTGCGCGGTGCTTCGTCGCACGGCACTGGATGAGATCGGCGGCATCGCAGTGGAGACGGTGACCGAGGACGCGCACACTTCGCTGCGCATGCAATCGCGCGGCTGGAACACGGCCTACATCAACATTCCGCAAGCGGCTGGCCTGGCGACAGAGCGGCTGTCGGCGCACGTCGGCCAGCGCATCCGTTGGGCGCGGGGAATGATCCAGATTCTGCGAGTGGACAATCCGCTCTTCATCCCTGGGTTGAAGCTTCCGCAGCGGCTCTGCTACTTCAACGCGATGATGCACTTCATGTATGCGCTGCCGAGGCTGATCTTTCTGACTGCGCCGCTAATCTATCTGCTGCTCTCCGACACGAACGTGCCGGGCTACTGGGCAGCGATTCTGGCTTATGCGCTGCCGCATCTGACGCTTTCGAATATTACGAACTCGCGTATTCAGGGAGCGCACCGCCATTCCTTCTGGAACGAAATCTACGAGACGATCCTGTCGCCCTATATTTTGCTGCCGACGCTGCTGGCGATGATCAATCCAAAGCTGGGCAAGTTCAACGTGACGGCCAAAGGCGGAGTAGTAAAACAGAGCTTTTTCGATCGTCGCATCGCGCAGCCCTTTCTGGTGCTCCTATTCTTTAATTTCATCGGGCTTTTGATTTCGATTCCACGCTTTTTCATCTGGGATCGCGATCGCCCCGGCACGGTGATCATGAATGTGATCTGGTGCGGATTGAATATCATTGTGCTGGGTGTCTGCGTCGCCGTTTCGCGCGAGATGCAGCAGCTTCGGCAGTACGTGCGTGTGAAGCTGGTGACGGAGGCGGAGATCGTCTTCGCGGATGGTCGGCGCGTTCGAGGTACGACCATCGACGCCTCCAGCGGTGGCACCTCAATGCGCCTGCCCATCGCCGCGGAAGTGGGTGCCGGCGAACTGGGGCGCATTGCATTTTCCAACTCTCTGATCGAGGGCGACCTGCCGATCTCCGTGGTTTCCGTGGAGGGGACACTGCTGCGTCTGCGGTTTGAAGAGATGACGATTCATGAGCAGGAGATATTGACAACGGTGCTGTATTCACGAGCCGACACGTGGCTGGGCTGGGGTGAGGGTCGCGAGGTGGATCAGCCGATGCGCAGTCTGGGGCGCATCTTTGCAATTTCGTTTCGCGGGCTGCGCATGATGTTTAGTGCATTACTGTTTCCCGTGCCTCGATTGAAGAAATCCAGAAAATCTTCGACCAAAGGCTCGGTTGCTGCGCGCGCCGCAAGCTTGGTGCTTGCGATTGTGCTGGTCGGCTCCAGTCTTGCCGCCCGGGGAATGACGCAGGCTGCCAGGAATGCCGGTTCGCCTTCCGGGCCAGGCGCCACCGCATCGGAGACAAATGGTCGGCCTGTACTGACACCTGCGCCGCCGGGTCAGTTTCACGATCTCTTCACGCTGAAGGATGTCGGGATCAGCTCGATGGAGTTGCGCGGCATCGACGGACGGCAGGATGTTTTTTTCAACCTGAAGCAGACGCATGTGGTGCGGACAGCGAAGATGCATATCTCCTACGCCTTTTCGCCCAGCCTGCTGCCGCAGCTCAGTCACATCCGGCTGCTGATGAACGGTACGCTCTTTGCGACGATTCAGGTTCCACCGAACGAAAACGCAGAGACGGGGAGCCGCGAGATGCAGGCAGATTTTACCGTGCCGGCGGACTTGCTGGTCCGGCACAATGTTTTCACGGTGGAGTTTATCGGCCATTACACGATGGTCTGCGAAGACCCGGCGAATACAGCGTTGTGGGCGCGCGTCAACGATTCGTCTTATTTGGAGGTGGCAGGCGATATCCTTCCGCTTGCCGACGATCTGAAGCAGTTGCCGCTGCCGTTTCTGGACCGAGAGTCGATCGAAGCGCCGAAGATATCGATGGTCTTTGCTGCGACACCCACGCCTACGGGAATACAGGCGGCAGGAATCATCGCCTCCTATTTTGGGATGGAGTCAGAAAATCGTCCGACGCGCTTCCCGACCTACATCGGTGCGCTTCCGGAGGGGGACAGTATCCTGATTGCCGAGACCCCGTCGCAGCTTCCGAGCGAATTGAATCTGCAGAACGTGAGCGGTCCGACGGTGGCGATTCGTCCGAATCCGAACGACCTGTACAGCAAGGTTCTCATCGTGACGGGAGAGACTGCCGACCAGACGCTGATTGCCGCACAGGCCGTAGCGATGCACTCGGATTTGCTGCAGGGAGCGACCGCGACGATTACGAAGATGGTACTGCCCAACCCGTCGCAAGCCGATGATGCGCCCCGCTGGGCACGCACCGACCATACGATTGCTTTGTGGGATTATGCAACGGCCGAATCGCTGCAGAATGATGGCTCGGCGCCGCTGAATGTCTATTTCAAGATTCCTCCGGATCTGTTTTTTGTGCAGAAACCGAATGCCATGCTGAATATGATCTATCGGTATAATTCGATTCCAATCGGGCCGATATCGAGCATTCAGGTGCGCGTCAACAATGCTTTTCTCGGCTCTTTGCCGCTGATTCCCGGGACGGATCCGGCGCGCGTGGTGAAGACCGAGATTCCCGTTCCGGTGGTGAATCTGCGGCCGTTTTCCAATTCGCTGTCCTTCGACTTTACCTTCCAGATTCTGAAAAAAGGCGGATGCAGCGATACGACGCCGATCAATATGCAGGGCGCTGTGATGCGGGATTCGTATCTGGATCTGCGCAACTATCCGCACTATGCAACATTGCCGAATCTGGAACTGTTTTCCAACGCAGGTTTTCCGTTCACGCGCTTTGCAGATCTCAGCCAGACCACGGTGGTGCTGCCGCCGATTCCGACGGCGCAGGAGATCGAATTGTTTGTCACGCTGATGGGTCATTTTGCGCGCCAGACCGGGATGCCGGTGCTGCGCGTGACGGTGAAGAATCCGGATGTGATGAAGCAGGGCGTGGATGCGGATTTTCTGGTGCTGGGGACCGGAGATGATCAGCCCGCATTTGACCGGCTGGGCAATACGCTTCCGGTGAATGTACGCGCCGGACAGATCCAGGTAAAGGACACGCTGGGTTTTTTCACGCCCTTTCATCATGCGTGGTGGAAGATTCCAGAGCCGGATCGATCCGAATCCGGCGAACTGACGGCCTCCGGGGTTCCGGATTCTGTGGTCGAGGCCGTCGAGTCTCCATATAAGCTGGGCCGCAGTCTGGTTGTTATCAACATCAAGGACGCTGCGATTTACGACACTTTTCTCGATACATTTCTGAAGGTTCAGCAGGCGAGCGACGTGAGCGGGACGGTGGCGGTTCTGCATGGCGATTCCTTCCAGTCATTTCGCATCGGAGACCGCAGCTATCAAGTTGGGGCGTTGCCACTGTGGAACCGTTTGACATTGTGGTTCGTGGAAGTTCCCTGGCTGGAGGCAATTCTAGTTGCGGTGCTGGCCTTTCTGATGGCGGCGTGGACGCGCATCTGGCTACGCGAACATGCGCGAAAACGGCTGCAAATGGAAGATTGAAAATGACTCGACTGCGGTTGAAGGCAATTCTGGCGGCTACCCTGCTGTGTTTCCCTGCGGGATCCTGTTTGCACGCACAAAGCGGGCCGGACGCAGCGGCGCTTTGGAGGGCCTACGCGGCGCATTTCCTGACGGAGGATGGTCGCGTAGTTGATCCGCAGGGTGGAGATCGAACCACTTCAGAAGGACAGAGCTATGCACTGTTTTTCGCGCTCGTCAACGACGATCGGGCGAGCTTTGATCGTGTACTCGGCTGGACGAAGGCCAACCTTGCTGACAACAACCTTGGCGCGCATCTTCCTGCCTGGGAGTGGGGAAAGCGCAAGGATGGCTCGTGGGGACAGATGGATCCGAACTCGGCGGCGGACTCCGATCTGTGGATTTCTTATGATCTAATCGAAGCGGGCCGTTTATGGAAGTCGACCCAGTATCGAGAGATTGGCCTGCGTCTGCTGCACGAAATCGCTCGACGGGAGACGGCGACGCTGCCGGGATTCGGTCCGGTTCTGTTGCCTGGCGAGTACGGATTTCATCTGAAGAAGTCGTGGATACTGAATCCCTGCTACATGCCACTGTTTCTGCTGAATCGACTGACAAAGGTGAACCCTGCCGGACCCTGGATCGGGATTGCGCTAATGCAGCCGGAGTTGATGCGAGCCAGCACGCGGAAGGGATTTGCGATGGACTGGGTGAGCTATACGCCAGGGAGCGGATTTGAGCCGTCGCGGGAGAATGCCGTCAATTCCCAAGGCGCACTCGGCAGCTATGATGCGATCCGGGTGTATCTGTGGGCGGGCATGACGAGCGACGAGGAGCCGGCGCGCCGGGATATATTGCAGGCGTTGAGCGGGATGAGCAGCTACCTGGCGCAGCATGCTGCTCCACCGGAAAAAGTGGATGCGCAGGGAGAGCCGA
>JAJZDO010000679.1 GCA_021805955.1 Acidobacteriota bacterium | reverse complement strand
GTGTCATTCTTTGCTCCTATCCATTCACGCGAACCAAGCAACCCTACATTCAGCAAACTGCATGGGATCTAGTTGTGGTGGACGAAGCCCACCGCCTGCGCAACGTCTACAAGCCAACCAACAAGATCGCCAACGCGATACGAGAGGCCCTTGCCAGCCGTCAGAAAATTCTTCTGACGGCAACCCCGCTTCAAAATTCGCTGTTAGAGATGTACGGCCTCGTCAGCATCGTCGATGAGCACGTTTTCGGAGACATTCGGAGTTTTCGCAATCAGTT
This sequence comes from Acidobacteriota bacterium, assembly GCA_021805955.1. Next base: position 4,349 of record JAJZDO010000679.1, on the reverse strand, counting down.
TGCGCGCATGAACGCACCAGACGACTATGCAGCCCTCAAGCAGCGCATTCGGCCCGTCTGTCAGCGCACTCTTCGGCGGCAGGTACTGCAATATGTTTCCTACACGAATCGTCACGCTCTTGTACAGGAGTTCATTCCAGGAGAAGACGAGCAGCGCCTTTACAATCTCGTCTCAGAATATCTGCGAAGCCCGGCGCTCTATGCGCTTCCGTCCAGCCAGCGTCAGTTGATGACACTCATCCTGCGGAAATTGCTGGCATCCTCCACCTACGCTATATCCGATACGTTGCTCGGCCTTGCTAACAAACTGGAAGCAGCCGAAAAGGCGCAGGACGCTCTCTCCGAGCCACCTGTATCGACTGATGATCTGGCCGCCAACTTTGAAGCGCTGCCGGAAATGGAAGATGAGTGGCTGGCAGATGAAGAGGACGAAACCGGCGATGATTCCGCAGACGCGAAATCTCCCCAACTTCTATCGCCGGAACAACGCGAAGAGCTACGCCGGGAGAAAGAACGTCTCCGAGAATTTCACTCGCTTGCCAAGAGCATTGAGAAGAACTCCAAGGGAGAAGTTCTGCTCACTGCTCTGCGCAACGGATTCGAGTACGCTAACAAGGCTCGTGTCGCTGCGCAGAACGGTGCGCTTCAGCAGAAAGCCATCATCTTCACCGAATCCCGACGCACCCAGGATTATCTCTACCGGCTGCTCGAAGCGTCGGAATTTTCGGGCAAGGTCGTACTCTTCAATGGAACCAATACCGACCCCAAGAGTGCAGAGATATATCGCAACTGGATGGAGCGGAATAAAGGTACGGATCGCGTCACCGGCTCGCCCACGGCGGACAAACGCGCCGCGATTATCGAGCATTTTCGCGATGAGGCCAGCATTATGGTCGCCACTGAGGCCGCCGCCGAGGGCATCAATCTCCAGTTCTGTAATCTGGTCGTCAATTACGACATGCCCTGGAATCCGCAACGCATTGAGCAGCGCATCGGTCGCTGCCATCGCTACGGGCAAAAATACGATGTCGTGGTCGTCAACTTCCTGAATAAGGCCAACGCAGCCGATGTGCGCGTCTACCGATTGCTCGATGAGAAGTTCAAGCTCTTCAACGGAATTTTCGGCGCGTCCGATGAGGTGCTGGGGGCCATCGAGTCCGGCGTGGACTTCGAGAAGCGCATTGTAAATATCTACCAGCGGTGCCGCACCCCAGAGCAAATCTCCTTCGAGTTCGACAAGCTCCAGCAGGAAATGGAGTCTGAGATCACCGAGGCCAAGGGTCTTGCTCAGGAGCAGTTGCTCAACAACTTCGACCAGGAGGTCATTGAGAAAGTCCGCGTCGAGGCCCGCGATTCACTCAATCGGTTCGAGGACATGCTCTGGCGCACGACCCGCTTTTATCTGGAGACCTTCGCGCATTTCGAGAACAATGGCCATGCTTTCACGCTGAAACAGAATCCGTTCCCGCAGGAAATCATTCATTCCGGCCCGTACCGCATGGGCCGCAATGTGGAAGATGCCAACACATACCGCATCGGGCATCCTCTGGCCCAGCGTGTGTTGGAGCAATGCTGTGGGCTTGATACGCCGCCAGTCGAGCTTCGTTTCCATCTTGACGGCAGCGGGAAACGTATCGCCATTCTGGAGCCGCATGTCGGCCACTCCGGTTGGCTCGTTTGCGCCAAGTTATCCATTGACAGCTTCGAGGCTGAAGATCATCTGCTGCTGGCAGCGGTAAGGGATGATGGCCAGCCGCTCGACACTACCGTTTGCAAACGACTCTTCGACTTGCCTGCCGAAGCTGGCCAGCCAATTCTGGCCGCGCAGCCTGCCGTGCTGGAGGAACAGATCGGTGCCCAGCAACAGCAGGTCATGGAAGAGATTTCCCTGCGCAACGCTCGCTGGCTGGATGCAGAGATCGTCAAGCTCGACCGCTGGAGCGAAGACCTCAAATTCGGCCTGGAGCAGGAGATCAAAGACCTCGACCAGCAGATTCGGGATGCCAAGCGCGCCTCATCCGCTGCAGTAATGCTGGAAGACAAGCTGGCGCACCAGCGCACACTCAAAACGCTGCAATCCCCGCGCAACCAGAAGCGCAACGACCTCTTCGTTGCGCAAGACGAAGTGGAGACACGCCGGGACGGTATGATTGCAAGCATCGAGGCGCGCATGAAACAGGGGAAGACACTGGCACCCGTTTTCACCGTGCGCTGGAGGTTAGCGTGATCAGGCATCTTCTGCGTCAACTGTTGCGCATCGATTAAACCGTTTACACTCGTTGTACTGCATATGCGATGTGCAGTCCGTCTGACAGTTTTCTGCGGGATAAGATGCAATGGCTCAATAGCTTGGGGTGACGAAGTGAAGCAAGAATTTTTGAAGCCAAAACTCGAAGGCGAGCGCTTCCAGGATCACACCGTTCCTCTGGAATTGTTGAAGGATTTCGCGGCGCTTCAGGAAATGCTCGTGGAGGTTGCGAAGTGGGAATATCGTCAAGAGCACCCCGACCGACAGCGCATTCCTCGCCACTTTACCGATGGGGTAGACCTGCATCTCACAGGCGTCGAAGACGGCAGTGCAATTCTCGTCATTAGCCTTGTTTTCGCTGGGTTGTTTCCCAACTCAAATCACCTGACCTATTTTGAAAAAGCCCGCACTGATATTGTGGATGCCATCGCATCTGCGGAACAACACACGGTTCCACGCTTGCCCCCGAACTATTTGAACTACTTCGACCGTATTGGGCGGGGATTGCATGCAGGCGAGTCCATTTCATTCGAGCGGCCAAATGGCAAAGCGACACTGAGCCCGGAGACAAGAAAGCAGCTCATCGAATTCGCCGAAGCTGAGGAATGGACAGAAGAAACAGCCATGTGTGTCAGAGTCCCTGAAGTAGATAAAGGCAAGTCGAGTTTCTTTATGGAACTTGGCGACGGTACTCGTTTAAACGCGACTTTAAGCGATCCTTATCGAGACGTTATTCTCGATGCTTTCGGTAAGTATGGCAATAAACAAGACGAATATGTCCTTATCCAAGGCGTTGTTAAAAAAGACCGCAAAGACCGGATCAAGGGGATCGATTCCATTGAACATGCTACCCCGATAGATCCTCTGGACATACAGATGCGTCTTGATTCCCTCGCAATGCTCGAAAACGGCTGGCTTGACGGCAAGGGCCTTGCTCCATCGAAGGACAAGCTGGAATGGCTAGCGGATGCTTTCGACGCAAATTTCGATTCCGATCTGCCATTGCCGTATTTGTATCCCACTGCCGAAGGTGGCGTGCAGGCAGAGTGGGGTCTGAATGATTGGGCCATTACGCTCGAAATCGATCTGGAGAAAGAGCAGGGCGATTATCAGGCATTGAATCTCAAGGACCAGACCTGTACCGAACTTCAGATTTCGCTCGCTGACAGCAACGGATGGAACCAGTTGAATCAGGCCCTGAAGCAACTTGAGAGCCAGCAACCGGAGGCCAACAAGAGTGAAGCCTGAGACTCTTCTGTATCGACAGATACATCCAGATTTTGTTCAAAACGGGCGGCCTACTTCACAGGCTTTCCGTCCCACGCCCAAGGACGAAAATAAGCTGTCCGCTTACGATGGAGACAAGATTCAGCCCAAGGCTTCCTGGGAACATTACACGGGTACGCTGGGTTTGAGTTCGACAGGTGTGATGGCCGTCTCGAATGCAGAATTTGCAGCCCAATCGCTTACTGTCAATGCCGACGGAATCCCTTTTCCCGAGCATTGCTCCATTGACTTTTCGGGCTTGACGAAAAGCGCAGCCGAGAGAGTGGGCAAGATTCTGGCTCAGTTTGCCCTTACTCGCGGCTGGCTCTATCAGGACAGCCGGTAAGGATCCTCCGATTTCCTTCCCAGAAAGCCCAAAATGAGCAAGAAGCAGAAGTTGGAGTTGACGTGGATTGGCAAGGAGAATCGGCCCCGGTTGGAGCCGCGGATTCTGCTCGAAGATCCGCCGGAGCCGTTGGGCAGGAGCTATCACGCCAGGCGGCGCGTCAGCGAGAACGACATCTTCGATAACCGGCTCATCTTTGGCGACAACCTGCTCGCGCTCAAGGCGCTGGAGCAGGAGTTCGCGGGCAAGGTGAAGTGCGTCTTCATCGATCCGCCGTACAACACTGGCTCCGCCTTCACGCACTATGACGATGGCGTGGAGCACTCCCTCTGGCTCTCGCTCATGCGTGACCGGCTGGAACTGATTCACCGCCTGCTAGCTAGGCCTCTGACTGTATAAAGATGTACCTTCTCAGTCACTGTTATAGCGACGGGAATGGCCGCATAGTTGGGACATGCAAAGCTACCATCGGGTGCATGTTCAATTGAC
>JAJZDO010000856.1 GCA_021805955.1 Acidobacteriota bacterium | reverse complement strand
ACCTCGACCAACGACACAGTATTGCTGCTGGCCAGCGGGGCCAGCGGTGTCGAAATCGGCGCGTCTGAACATACGCGCTTTGCCGACTCATTAAAAGAGGTCTGCGCTTCGTTGGCGCGGCAGATCATGGAGGACGGCGAAGGCGTGGGCCATGTGATCGAACTTGTCGTGGAAGGCGCGGCGACGGACGCGGATGCCATGCGCATTGCGCGCAGCATCGCAAACTCTCCACTGGTGAAGACTGCATTCGCGGGCTGCGATCCGAACTGGGGGCGCATACTGGCAGCTGCCGGATATTCCGGTGCGCAGTTCGATCCCGTCAAGGCTTCGCTATGGATTGGGGGACTCCCTGTCTGCCGCAACGGCCAGGTCGCGCCGGATTTCGACAAAGACAGCGTACATCGGGCGATGTTGCAACGCGATTTTTCAGTGAGGCTCGCATTGCAGATGGGCAACGGACGCTGCGATTTTCTGACCTGCGATCTGACGGCGGAATACATTCGCGTAAACGCCGAATATTCGACATGAGTCATGGAGAGAAAACATCGTTCGATTAAACGCAGCGAATGTGGTGCATAGCGTGGCAGGCGCTGGAAACATGCTGCTTCCGCGACCGTGCGCACCGCGATTTTCACAGGCTCTTGCACAGAGATGTTGAAATCTAAGCCGTTTCGCATTACCGCCCGCAATTGTCCACGGCGATGCGGAACGTGCAGGCGAAACCGGCCGTTTCCCTGCGATACAATTGACTTTGCGAGGATGAGGCGGAAATGGCAACCAAGGTAAAGGAACCGGTAGCCGCTGCGGCGGCCAATACGACGAAGCACGAACAAAACGGCAGCAGCGCCAGCGGCCAGTCCAGCCCTCCTTTGATCGGCAACGACAAGCTCAAGCAGCTTTACCAGACGATGCTGCAATGCCGGCTGCTGGAAGAGCGGGCGCGCATCCTGAAGAAGCAGGCGCGATTCAAGGGCAATTACTACGCTGCCGTGGGCCAGGAAGCGACTGCAGTCGGCACTGCTATCGATCTGCGGCCGGAAGACACCATTGCCCCCAGTCACCGCGATTTTATTACGAGCCTAATCAAAGGCGTGCCATTGGAGGCGATGTTCAGCCAACTCTATGGCCGGGCCACAAGCCCCGACAAGGGCCGTTCCGCACCCGCGCACGCAGGCTATGCTCCGCTAAATATTATTACGCCCGCTTCCACCATAGCCGCCCAGTTGAACATCGGCACCGGGGTGGCTTTGGCCAACCAGATGAAGAACAACGACAATGTCGTCATTGCTTTCTCCGGCGAAGGGTCCACCTCCCTGGGATTCTGGCATGAAGCATTGAATTTTGCGGGGGTGCGCAACCTGCCGATCGTCTACGTGTGCCAGAACAATTTGTGGGCAGAGTCGGTATCGGTCAAGCTGCAGACGAAGGTGGACGACATCAGCCTGAAGGCCGCGGGCTATGGTTTTCCCGGTATTACTGTAGATGGCAACGATGTAGTTGCCGTCTATCGCGTGGCCCAGGAAGCCATTGAGCGAGCTCGCAACGGCGGCGGGCCCACGCTGATTGAAGCGAAGACCTACCGCTGGTATGGCCACTCCGAGATCGACCCGGCCAAGTATCGCACCGCCGAAGAAGTGGAGGAGTGGAAGGCAAAAGATCCCATCGCCTTTATGGAGCGTTACCTGACCGGCAAGGGTCTTTTCACCGCTGAATGGAAGCAGCAGATCACAGACGATTTGACGAAAAAGTTGGACGCGGCCGTCGAGTTCGCCGAAAAGTCGCCGCAGCCCGAACCCATCGAGTGCCTGGATTATCTTTACTCCTTCGACATCCGCGATCGCGAGTTGAACCGCAAGATCTATTCCCCACAGTTCTAACAATCCAAACTTTTTGGGACGATAAAAATTATGTCGGTCAGTTATCTGGATGCAATCAACAGCGCGCTTACGGAAGAGATGCGGCGCGATCCCAACGTCTTCATTATCGGCGAAGACGTCGGGGTAATGGGTGGCGCTTTCGGGGCGACGAAGGGACTGTTCGAGGAGTTCGGCGGCGACCGGGTCATCGATTCCCCGCTGGCGGAAGGCATTATCCTCAGCGCCTCGATTGGCGCGGCGATGGCCGGTTTGCGCCCTGTTCCGGAGATACAGTTTGTCGACTTTATTACGCCCGCGATGGACGCCATTACGCAGCAGGCGGCAAAGCTTCGCTACCGCTCCGGCGGAACGCAGACCTGCCCTTTGACCCTGCGCATTTGCTATGGCGGCGGGACGGGCGGCGGTCTCTACCATAGCCAGACGAACACGACATGGTTCGCGCATGAACCGGGCCTTATCGTTGTAGCGCCAGCCACAGTGAGCGATGCCAAGGGGATGTTGAAGGCCGGCATTCGCCAGGACGACCCGGTACTGTATTTTGAACACAAGAAGCTCTACCGCTGGCCTGCGATCAAAGAAGACTTGCCGGAAGATGAAGATTTCCTTGCCGATCTGTTTCACTGCGCTGTGCGCCGGCCAGGCAAGGACGCCACCATCGTGACTTATGGCTTTATGCTGCAGCTTGCACTGCAGGCAGCCGAACAGGTGGCGGAACAGACTGGCGCAAGCGTGGAGGTCATCGACCTGCGCGTATTGAATCCTCTCGACCATGACACGATTCTGGAATCTGTATCGCGCACGGGTCGTTTGTGTATTGTGCAGGAGGACCACCGCACTCTCGGCATCGGGTCCGAAATTTCCGCGACGGTTGCAGAGCAGGCGTTCGACTGCCTGGATGCTCCGATCGTTCGGGTTTCCGCACCTGATATTCCGGCCATTCCCGCTGCAGAACCGTTGGAACATTTCTACATGCCGAATGTGGGCAAAGTGGTGGAAGCACTGAACCGCGTTCTGCAATACTAGTGAGCGGTCGTAAAGGACCAGTGAACCGACCCCCAGTACTTAAAAGCGAGACGTGGGACACCAATAATCTTAAAGAGTTCTATTGCCGTGCTCCTTTTGATGGAAATTGGTGTCTAACAAAAGTAATGACACCGTTTTGTTTCCGCGCGTGCAAAGCTCCAGTCAAGTCGCTGCGCAAGGACCCCTTCCGCATTGAGAGATAAAACCGTTACGCGCCGCGACCTGATACGACGAGCTGGAGCATCCGCGGCTGCCGGGCTGGCCATGGGTCTGCCCGGAATGGCGCAGACACAGATACCGTCGGCTCCGCCGGCGGAAGAGAAGACGCCAACTCCTGAAAGCGTTGTGGCCAAGAAATATCCGCATCCACCGGGCCAGTTCGTCAACCGGCCTATGACGCAGATCTCCAACGTGGTGAATCTGCTGCTGGACGATATGGAGGGTCGCGGGGTCGCTTACTTTTATGAACAAGCGCATCCGCTGACCGGGCTGGTGCGCGACCATGCGCCGTCAGTGGGCCGTTCGGACAGCCGAGTTGCCAGCATCGCGGCCACGGGATTTGGCCTTAGCTGCCTTTGCATCGCCGCCCATCGCAACTACCTGCCTGCGTCTGCCTGCGAACAGCGGGTGGAAACAACTTTGGCTTTTTTGCTGGAACAGTGTCCGCACGTTCATGGATTTCTGTATCACTTTCTCGACATAGAAAGCGGCGAACGGCTTTTCGGGTCCGAGCTTTCTTCGATCGACACGTCTTTGCTGCTCTGCGGCATCCTGACATGCCGGAAATATTTCGAAGGAAATTTGCGTATCCAGGCATTGGCCACCACGCTCTATGAGCGCATCGACTGGCAATGGATGCTGAATGGCAGCGACACGCTTTCAATGGGCTGGACGCCGGAAAATGGATTCATCAAATATCGCTGGGACGTGTATGCGGAAATGCTGACTATGCTGCTGCTGGCGATCGGCGCCCCGCGCAATGCCATACCCGCCAGTACATGGAACGCCGTACATCGTCCGATTGTGGAGTTTGGCGGCATTGAATACATCAGCGGCGTGGCGCCGCTGTTCATCCACCAATACGCCCATGCGTGGTGCGACTTCCGCAATCTGCGCGATGCCCACGCCAATTACTTTGTCAATTCGATTGCCGCCACCCGCGCGCACCAGCTTTTCTGCCTGACGCTCGGCAAGCAATTTCCGTGGATGGACCAGAACCTCTGGGGTATCACAGCTTCCGAAGCGCCGACCGGCTATCGTGTGTGGGGCGGGCCACCGGAGTTTGGCGGCATCGACGGCACCATCGTTCCGTGCGCGACCGGCGGCTCTTTGGTCTTTTTACCTTCCGAATGTGCCCACGTACTGCTTTCCATCCGCCAGAAATACGGAGAAAAAGCGTGGACGCGGTATGGGTTCGTGGATGCATTTCAGCCGCAGACCAACTGGTTTGCAGAAGACCAGTTGGGGATCGATCTTGGCATCACGGTGATGATGGCGGAGAACCTGCGCACCGGGTTTACGTGGAACTATTTCATGCGCAACAATGAAGTTCCGGCGGCCATGCAGATGGTTGGGTTCAGGCCGGATTCCGACATCTCTGAGGCTCTATAAGCGGAAAGCTTGACAGCCGGATTAGGCCCGTTGGCTGCCAAATATCCAGGCGGCTGGCGACCTATCAAGCGCGCGGCCGGCGGAGACGCGAAAGACACCGCTGTGGTCTTCGAATGCAATTTCT
>JAJZDO010000438.1 GCA_021805955.1 Acidobacteriota bacterium | reverse complement strand
AGGTTCTGGCCTAGGGCGTGTTAACACTATCTAAGGGCTTCGACGATGAGAGCGAAGTAGAAGAAAGCAAGTGAACACGACATCGAGTTTATCGAGGCGGGAGAAGATGCGGCGGAAGCCCTTGAGTCGCCGAAAGAGCCGCTCGATCTGATTGCGTTTGCGGTAGATGCCCTGGTCGTACCGCCAGGGTTGCAGGCGGTTGCTCTTGGGGTGAGATTCGACATGCTCACATTGCCGCGCTGGCGCGGCAGAATCGGCTCGATACGACGGTACTGCGCCTCGCCGATCTCCATATTTGCAGTCCATCAGGAGGTCGCGACTTAGTGTTAACGCGCCCTGGTACTGCAGCAGTCGCTGACATGAAGACAGTATCTACGACAGTGCCTAATGACGAAAGTGGCCTGGTAAGGCCGACAGGCACGGCGAACGAACCGAGGGCCAACACCTGCACTGACACCGCTGAACACGACGATCACAGTGCCGGCACCCTGCAAAAAATGAAAGCAAGCTGATTGGGCCAGACCCGCTGACCTAATCCTTTAGCAAGGTTCGGGTTGTTTGGTCAGAAGAGGCAGTTAGCTTTTCCCAACAACACGGTTCGATTTTAGGGCAATTTTGGTAAAACTGTCATTGTATGTGTTGCAACCCCTGGTGCGGCGATGGAACTGTTCTCTGGTATATCGTTCGCAACTGGGCATGCTGGCGGCTAGACCGAATCTTTGAAATTCATCTTAAGGACACTCGGCGAATCCAAGCTGGAACGCTTACAGTAGGTAGTAGCGCACATGCTTCCAGAAGATGCCTTTGCTTTTCCAGCGACCTTAGAAGCGCTGTTCGATCTTTCTCCCGACGCCGTTCTCGTTACGGATGCGCAAGGGCGCATCCGCGAAGCAAATGAGCAGGCAGAAGCTATTTTTGGGTATAGTCGGCAAGAGCTGATCGGCCAGCCGATCGAGAATCTGGTTCCGGAGCGTTTCCGCAGCCGTCATCCTGCCCACCGCGAAGGCTATAACGCGCATCCGCGAACCCGGTCCATGGGCGGCGGACTGAACCTTCTTGGGTTGCGCAAAGACGGAAGCGAAGTCCCGGTAGACATCATGTTGCGGCCGATGGAGACGGCGAACGGGATGATCGTTCTGAGCTTTGTGCGGGATGTTTCTTTTCAGCGCATGGCGCAGGAATCGCTGCGACGATCCGATCAGCAGTTGCGGACGATTGTCGATAGCGTTAAGGATTACGCTATTTTTCTGCTCGATCCTAAAGGATTTGTCGCGACCTGGAATCCCGGAGCACAGCGAATCAAAGGCTATACCGCGGAAGAAATCATTGGGCAGCACTTTTCCATTTTCTACCCCAGCGATGACACGGAGCAGAAAAAGCCGCAGGAGCAGCTGGGGATCGCCAAAGCCAAGGGAAGATTTGAGGTGGAAGGGTGGCGCATCCGCAAAGATGGCTCGCGTTTCTGGGCAAACGTGGTCATTACGCCGATTTTCGACCAGAACAACGAGTTAACCGGATTTGCAAAGATCACTCGAGATTTTACCGACCGAAAACGCGCGGAAGAAGCCTTGATGCTGCAATTGAGCGCCGTTCTGCTGGCGAATGTAGATATCCGCAAAATGCTCTCTGCAATCTCGGCCAGCATTCGAGATGTCGTTCCTCATGATTGCGCCACGCTGGCGCTGCGCGACCCGGTCTCCGGCGGTCTCCGGGTGCAGTTTCTTGAATCCGGCGAGGACAAACAGGCTATCCATAGTGAGACCATCATCTCCATTGAAGATTCGCCTGCAGGCTCGGCATTTCGGCTTGGCGAGCCGGTTGTGCTGAATCAAATCAACCTGGGCCCATATGCGAAAGAGACGGTGCGGCATCTGACAGACAAGCAGATGTTGTCCGGATGCTGGGTGCCGCTGATCAACCGTGGACAAACGCTTGGGACGCTGATGGTGGCCAGCCGCATGGAGTCGGCGTTCACGCAGCGTGAAGCCGGCATGCTGGGGCAGATCGCGGGTCAGATTGCGATGGCGGTGAACAATGGACTCGCGTTTCGACAGATTGCCGATCTGCGGGACAAGCTTTCGCAGGAGAAGAAATACCTCGAAGATGAACTGAACATGGAGCATCGGTTCGAGGACATCGTCGGCGAGAGTACTGGCCTGAAACATGTGCTGCAGGACATTGAAACAGTAGCGCCCACGGATGCCACCGTGCTGATCCAGGGCGAGACGGGGACAGGCAAGGAGCTGTTGGCGCGCGCGATTCATCGCTTGAGCCCTCGACGCGAGAGAACTTTTATCAAACTGAACTGTGCGGCGATTCCTGCGGGCCTGCTGGAAAGCGAGCTTTTTGGCCATGAGAAAGGCGCCTTTACTGGAGCGATTGCGCGCAGAATGGGAAGGCTTGAATTGGCCCACGAAGGCACTTTGTTCCTGGACGAAATCGGTGAGCTGCCGCTGGATCTTCAACCCAAGCTGCTGCGCGCGCTGCAGGAACGGGAGATCGAGCGACTGGGTGGAACGCAGAACATCCGGGTGGATGTTCGCCTGATTGCGGCGACGAATCGCGACCTGGAGAAAATGGTTGCGGAGAAGCAGTTTCGCAGCGATCTATATTACCGACTGAAGGTTTTCCCGGTGGTTTCTCCGCCGTTGCGTGATCGTCGCAGCGACATCCCGATGTTGGTTCGCCATTTTGTCGACAAACACAGCCGTCGCATGGGCAAGACCATCGAATCCATCCCAGAGGAATCGATGAAGGCGCTTACGGGTTGGAAATGGCCGGGCAACATCCGTGAGCTGGAAAACTTTATTGAGCGCGCCGTGATTTTGACGCGCAGTAGTGTGCTCCATGTTCCACTGGCGGAGCTGGCCAACACGGAAACGGATGCTGTTCCCGAGGTCGACTCCAATTTGGAGGCCGCCGAACGGGAGCACATTCTTCGAATACTCCGGGAAACCCGCGGAATGATTGGTGGTTCCGGGGGAGCAGCAGAGCGCTTGGGACTGAAACGTACAACCTTGAACTCCAAGCTGAAGAAGCTTGGTATCGAGCGCAGCGACTATATGTAGTCTGGATGACGAAATCTCGTCTTCGTCATGTCGTCACTTGTCCCTTCAAGCCGCACCCCGTCCACCTCTATATTTCCATATAACTCATTCCTTTTTAACGGCATGCAGAATGCACGTGCGCGTCGTTTTGCGTTTGGCAACGCACGTGCCATTACAGAGTGCATGGCGCAGGCACGAGCCACTTTACGTTGCGAATAACGATCCAGAATCATCCCGGCTCTACGGTGATCAAGCTTGAAGGAAGAGTCGTCGGCCCCTGGGCTGAGGAACTGCAAGCAGTGTGGGGCGACCTCGCCAGCACTCTCAAAGAGCGATTGGTGACTCTGGATTTGCGGAATGTGACCTATATCGACGTAAGCGGCATGCAGGTACTGCGCCAGATATGTCGAGAGAAAAAGCCATCAATTCTTACGGGAAGCCCGCTGACCGAGTCTTTTGCAGAGCAAGCTCAGCGCAATACAACGAACGACAATCAGGAGAATGTTTGACATGCCACATACCTATCAAGCTGATCGCACAGATCGTTGCCAGTCGTACCAAGCTGGTGAGTTTTTCAAGGCATTGCCACGCGAGGCTATGGCAGAGTTTGAGGCGCTGTCAAAACGCCAGACATATGCGTCCCGCGAAGTCTTGTTTGAGGAGAAGCAGAACCCGTCCCGCATCTTCGTTGTGCTGGATGGACAGGTGAAGCTTTCCATGAATTCGATCGATGGCAGACGGCTGATTCTGCGTATCGCGGGGCCTGGCGAATTGCCCGGGCTGACCTCAGTTTTATCTGGCAGAGAACATGAAGTGACTGCGGAGGCGCTGCACCCGTGCAAAATTGCATCGATGCGTCGCCAGGATTTTCTGGAATTTCTCCTCCGCTATCCCGCTGTTTACGCAAGCGTGGCACGCGACCTAAGTCAGGACTACACCCGCGCCTGCGAGCAGCTCCGCACTGTCGGACTTGCACCCAATGCGCCAGTCAAGTTGGCGCGGCTACTGCTGGAGTTATGTGCTGCTGCCCACCAGACCGACCATGGTGTCCAGTTCAGGCTCACCTTAACGCATGGTGAAATCGGCGAGTGCATTGGCGCCTCTCGCGAAACGGTCACCCGCACATTAAGCGACTTCAAAAACCGTCATCTGCTCGATTTTCACGGTTCGACTTTGATGATTCGCAACCAAATGGAGCTGGCGAGCTACGCGGAAGTCTAAGAAGGATCTCGCGCCTGGCGACAGGGACGGAGTGAGCGGAGCGGGTAAGCTTGCATGTGTCCGGTGACACGGTTTGCAGACATGCACCAGCCCTGACACCAGTTCGATTCCGCGGATTGGACTCGTGGCAGGAATGTTCGTTCTTCTCCCCTGCAATCCCCCAACTTTGAGGACAGGGCTAGGACTGACCTGCTCAGCGCAGCAGAAAACCGCATTCTGAAGCGACAGAGTGACGCTGGTACATTGGTGAAGGAGAGAAGGTGGGCAAGGGAGATGGAAACCTCGACCGCTGCAACGCTGCCACGTTTGAGTGCCGAGTTTCTACTGAGCCATTCGGAACTGGCGCCGGAAGCAACCCTCCAGTCCCTTCCAGAAAAAGTACTCCAGTTCGGCGCGGGTGTTTTTCTAAGAGGTTTCGTGGACTGGATGCTGGATGGCATGAACCGCCAAGGCCTCTTCAATGGCAGCGTGGTTGTTGTGCCGTCGATCGCCACCGGAATGGTCGCCAAGCTAAACCGGCAGGATGGCCTCTACACTCACCTTGCTCGCGGTCTGGAAAATGGCCGGCTGGTCGACGAAAAGCGCGTCATCGCCTCGATTCGCCGCGGTATCGATCCGTACACACAGTTTTCTGAATATCTGCAGTGTGCCCACAATCCTGATCTTCGTTTCATCGTATCCAACACAACGGAGGCCGGTATCGTATACCGCGCTGAAGACAAACAGTGCGACCAACCTCCTGCCTCGTTTCCTGCGAAGCTAACACTGCTGCTGGTGGAGCGCTACAAGGCGTTCAACGGCGATCCGTCCAAAGGATTTGTTCTTCTACCTTGTGAATTGATTGAGCGCAACGGCGACAATCTGAGGAAAACCGTATTGCAAACGGCCGCAAATTGGAATCTCGAGTCGAAGATTGTGGCTTGGATCGAAAGGGCCAATGTCTTTACAAACACATTAGTGGATCGCATCGTTACCGGCTTCCCGCGGGACGAAGTTCAAACGCTATGGCAGCAATCCGGATACATCGATGATTTATTCAATACCTCTGAAGCTTTCCACTTGTGGGTGATTGAGGGTCCTGCTTCGCTGGCCAGTGAACTGCCTCTCCGGAAGGCTGGTTTCAACGTTATCTTTGCCGAGGACATGACGTCATATCGCGACCGAAAGGTGCGCATTCTGAACGGGGCTCATACGACCGCTGTGATGGCAGCCTATCTGGCGGGTGAGGACCTGGTGGGCGATTGCATGAAGAACCCGCTGATCAGTGGCTTTATGAAGCGCGCCATTTACGATGAGGTGATTCCCACGTTGGCTTTGCCGAAGGTTGAGCTGGACGCATATGCAGCCTCGGTTTTTGAGCGCTTCAGCAATCCCTTTATCAAACATGCGCTACTCAGTATCTCCTTGAACTCAATTTCGAAATATAAGGTGCGGGTACTGCCATCGGTCGAACAGTATCTTGCGATCAAAGGCCAATTGCCCACGCGCCTGACGTTCGGTCTGGCCGCGCTGATTGCCTTTTATCGTGGCACTGTTCTCCGGGAGGGTGCGCTGGTCGGCAGTCGCGACGGCAAGGAATATTTCATCCGGGATGAACTTGCGATTTTGCAGACCTTTGCCGGTCTTTGGTCGAATTGCGATGGTTCGCCCGCCGGGGTTCGCAAACTGACGGAAGAAGTGCTGCGCCGGGAAGATTGGTGGGGCAAGGATTTGCGGCAACTGCCAGGTTTGTCTCAGGCTGTGAGCGGTTATCTTGAATCCATCCTGAATCGCGGAATGAGGGCGAGCTTGCAACAAATGAATTAGAGCTTAGTGCGTAAGCGCTGGTCACGGTGTTACGTAGAAATTCTCTTCACATACGAAAATCTTTTCTATGGTTTAGCGTCGTGCAACTGGCTGGCTCGTGGCTGATCTGGAACGCCATCGCTCTGACATCCTTTTTGGTGTCGTGGAGGTTTGCGCACGAAGCTGTGTCGCGCCGGAGCGTGGTGCGACGAAACTATGACAGGATAGAAGGGATGTCGATTCCGCACGAGCCGACCCGCGCCGCTGCCGCATTTGCCTCCCGCGACTTTCGCCGGTATCAGTTGGCGCGGCTGTTGGTTATTATTGGCGCCGAGGCGCAGGCGGTTGCTGTGGCCTGGCAAATCTACGCGATCACCCATCAAGCCATCGATCTCGGCTATGCTGGCCTGGCTCTGTTTCTTCCCGGCATTTTATTCCTGCTCATTAGCGGTCATACGGCAGATCGCTACGACAGAAGGCACATTATCCTGGTTTGCTATAGTCTGCAATGTCTTTGCACGGGAACGCTCTTCTACTTGTCATGGATCGGCACCCAACACGTCGCAGCTTTGTTTGCTGTTCTGTTCCTGGTGGGCACGGGGCGTTCGTTTAGCGGGCCGGCCAGTTCAGCGTTGCTGCCACACTTGGTGCCAAAGGGAGATTTTGTCAACGCTGTTTCCTGGGGGGCGTCGATCTTTCAGCTAGCAAATTTTGTCGGTCCGGCGTTGGGAGGATTGCTATTTACTTTGCCCCTGCTGCGTTGGCTGCCGAGCCCAATCGGCAAGCACCTGGCCGGTGGCTCCATCGTCTACGCGGTCACCCTGCTCACGCTGTTCGTCTTTTTGTTCCTGCTGGCTTCGCTTTCGGTACGTCCGGGGCGGCAGGAGCAACGGGCCATATCGGCTGAAACACTTTTGGCGGGATTCCGGTACATGTGGCACAAAAAGCTGCTGCTTGGTGTCACGACGCTAGATCTATTTGCGGTGCTGTTGGGCGGGGCTGTCGCCCTGCTGCCGATTTTTGCAGAAAATATTCTGCACTCCGGTCCTACCGGTCTGGGAATATTGCGTGCCGCTCCTGCACTGGGGGCGCTTTGTATCTCAGTTTTGATGACATGGCGGCCGATGAGCCACCACGCCGGGGTTCGGATGTTATTTTCTGTGGCGATATTCGGCGCCGCCACGGTGGTATTTGGGCTATCGCGCAATATGGCACTGTCGTTGGCAGCGTTGTTTATTGTCGGAGCCGCCGATATGGTGAGCATCATCGTCCGATCGTCCATGCTGCAGTTGGCCACTCCGCAGGCGATGCGCGGGCGGGTAAGTGCCGTGAATGCCTTGTTCATCGGAGCCAGCAATGAATTTGGGAGTTTTGAAAGCGGCGTGACTGCCCAGTGGTGGGGTGCGGTGCCAGCGGTGGTCATTGGAGGCGTGGGGGCCATTGCGGTCACGGTCGCGTGGTCCGTGATGTTTCCTGCACTGCGCAAAGTAAACCAGTTGAGCGAGCACGAGTTGTTGGGAGCAGAAACGGAAGCAGCAACGTCAGAGCCCCACAACTGAGCCAGTCTCGTTTTTCCGCAAAATCACAATCCTACAGCAGTAGATCGTGACAATCTGAACGGGCTCTGGTTTGTGGTTTTCCAGCAGGCGCGATGGAGAAGCGATCCTCTGGATGGAAGCGTAAGTTGTTGCGGTGCCACGACCGCATCGCGGGGTTGTATGCGCGCGGATACGAACCATTGCTCCCATTCGGGTAGGTTAGAATTTCAGTATGGCCACCAACCGCATGCCCCTTTCGCTCGCCCAGTCCGACCCCGAAATTTCAGCCGCCGTGCAGCGTGAAGTCCAGCGCCAGCATGAAGGCCTGGAGATGATTGCCTCGGAGAACTTTGTCAGCGCGGCCGTGCTGGAGGCAGCCGGTTCGGTCTTCACCAACAAGTATGCGGAGGGCTATCCCGGCAAGCGCTACTACGGCGGCTGCGAGTATG
Organism: Acidobacteriota bacterium; assembly: GCA_021805955.1. Next base: position 6,079 of record JAJZDO010000438.1, on the reverse strand, counting down.
CCGATGTGGTGGAAAACCTGGCGCGCGACCGGGCGAAGCAGTTGTTCGGCGCGGAACATGCCAACGTGCAACCGCACTCCGGGTCGCAAGCCAATGCAGCGGCCTACATGGCGATCATTCAGCCGGGCGATACGATCCTTGGCCTCGATCTGGCGCATGGCGGCCACCTGACCCACGGTCACAAATTGAATTTTTCCGGCAAGCTGTATCGCGTGGTCAGTTATGGCGTCCGCAAGGATACAGAGGTCATCGACTACGACGAGCTGCAGCAGATTGCCGAGCGGGAAAAGCCGAAGATGATTATCGGCGGCGGCAGCGCCTACCCCAGAACTTTTGATTTTCCGCGGATGCGGCAGATTGCCGACAAAGTAGGCGCGTTTCTTGTCGTGGACATGGCGCATTTCGCCGGACTGGTCGCGGCCGGAGTGCATCCTTCTCCGGTGCCGCACGCGCATATCGTTACCACCACCACGCATAAAACCTTGCGAGGCCCTCGCGCCGGATTGATTCTCTGCCAGCAGGACCTGGCAGCCAGCGTCGACCGCAGCATATTTCCCGGTCAGCAGGGTGGCCCCCTGATGCACATCATTGCCGCCAAAGCCGTCGCCTTCAAAGAAGCACTGCAGCCGGATTTCAAAGACTATGCGAAGCAGATTGTGTCCAACGCCAAGGCGCTGGCCGAATCCTTAATGGCAGAAGGCTATCGCGTCGTCTCCGGCGGCACCGACACCCACCTGATGTTGGTCGACGTATTCGTCAAGGGCATGTTCGGCAGCGAAGCCGAAAATGCGTTGGGCGACGCCGGTATTACGGTTAACAAGAATGCGATCCCGTTCGACGTGAACCCGCCGATGAAGCCGAGCGGCATTCGCGTGGGAACGCCGGCGTTGACGACTCGCGGCATGCGCGAAGAGGAAATGCGCGTGATTGGCCGCTGGATCGTCGAAGCTCTGGACCATCGTTCCGATGCCGCGCACCTGGCGAAGATTCGCGCGCAAGTGCTGGACTTGGCCGAGCAGTTCCCCTTGTATGGATGGCTGCGCGAGCCGGCGGGTGTCGGCGCGCGGTAGGTTTTCCAATCCCGCCCTGCGCTACGCCCGGAATCGAGTGGCCGGTGCGGCGTGGGCCCAAAGCGCGCGAAATTGCGCCGGATCGTCCTCGAATCCTATTTACAATTCATTTCCAACAGGAAAAGATGTGTACGTGGCGATCGTTTTTCGCTACGCGCCATCGAACTTGCGTGGAGGCCTCAATGTCGGACAGCATTTTTCCGGTGCTTCTGGTTGCAGTTTGCCTGGGAGGATTGACAGGACTGCGCACATTCACTCCCATCGCCGTTCTGGCATGGACGCTGCGTTTCCGGTACATGCATATTCCCGGGAGTTCCCTTCACTTTCTGCACACCTGGGCCGCCGTCATCATCCTGACGCTTCTGGCGTTTGGAGAAATCGTCATGGATAAATTACCGTCGACTCCCAGTCGCCTCAAGCCACCAGGAATCATTGGCCGCGTCATCTTCGGGTTTATTTGCGGCATGGTCAGCGGTCAAGCCTGGGGTGCAAACTGGGAAACCTGCGCGGCAGTCGGCGTCGTCGGCGCGATTCTCGGCGCGCTGCTGGGCTACGAAGTCCGCAAAGGATGGGTGCACACTTTCCACTGGCATGACCTGCCCGTCGCGCTGATTGAGGACATGGTGGCCGTCGGAGGTAGCATCCTCGTGGTATCGCGCGCGGTTTTTCTTTCCTACTGAGGCGTTTCGACACGCGCCATACAGCCTAACAACTCCGCGAACGCAACGTGTTGAGAAAATATAGCAGGCGGCCTGTAAGCCGAATTTTGTCGAGGACGATCATTCCTCTAGGCGTCGCATTACTGCGAACGCTCATAGCGACCTACCCGCGGGTTTGGCGCACCGGGCCAGCACGCGCGTTGCCGCTTACGCTGCAACGCTTCCCGCCTATTTGGTCTTGCTCCGTGTGGGGTTTACCATGCCTCCGACCTTACAGCCGAAGCGGTGCGCTCTTACCGCACCTTTTCACCCTTACCGCATCCTTTAGGGATGCGGCGGTATTTTCTCTGTGGCACTAGCCGTCCCGAAGCCTTGACGCTCCGGTCCCGGACGTTATCCGGCACACTGCCCTGCGGAGTTCGGACTTTCCTCTCCCGGTTTGCCTTGCGGCGAACCGGCAGCGATCGCCCAGCCGCCTGCTACCCCTATGGTATCTGAACCGTAACGGAAGTATCCCGCAATATGACGCGGCTTTCGCTGAATTGTGACACTTCGGTTGCTATGATGGCCTTGGGTAGAGCATCGGCCGCGAAACCCTACGCCCCCCTACGCAAAGGAGAAGTATGGCCACCTATTTAGTTACGGGAGCAGCAGGCTTTATCGGCTCATGGTTGACGCAGGCGCTTGTAGAAAGAGGCGAGACGGTTCGCGCCCTGGATAATTTTTCCACCGGCAAGCGCGAGAACCTGACGCCATGGCAAGACGACATCGAGATCCTCGAAATCGACTTGCGCGATGAAGATCGGGTCGCAAAAGCCTGCCAAGGCGTCGACATTATTTTTCATGAGGGCGCGATTCCTTCGGTGCCCCTGTCGGTGAAGGATCCCCGCACCAGCCACACCGCCAACATTGACGGGACCTTCAATCTGCTGGAAGGCGCGCGCCAAGCAGGAGTCAAGCGCGTCGTCTATGCGGCGTCTTCTTCCGCTTACGGCAATCGCAATCCGCTGCCGCAGTTGGAAAACATGTTGCCTGGGCCGCTCTCGCCGTATGCGGTGCAGAAATTGGTGGGTGAACTGTATCTGCGCAGCTATTGGGAAGTGTATGGGCTGGAGACGGTGGCGCTGCGTTACTTCAACATTTTTGGCCCGCGCCAGGCTCCGGATTCCCCTTACAGCGGCGTGATGGCGAAATTTGCGACGATGATGCTGGAAGGCGAGCAGCCGACAATCCATGGCGACGGCGAGCAGAGCCGCGACTTTACCTACGTCGAAAATGTTGTCCAGGCGAACTTGAAGGCGGCGGCAGCTCCCGCGGAAAAAGTGGCGGGACGCATGTTCAACTGCGCCTGCGGCGAACCGTACACGTTGAACCAAACCTATAAATTGATCGCCGAGTTGACCGGGTACAAAAATCCGCCAAAATATGGCCCTCCCCGAGAAGGCGATATCAAACACTCCTACGCCGATATCTCGGCGGCCCGCGAGGCACTCGGATACGACCCGAAAATTGGTTTTCTCGAAGGGCTGCAGCGCACGGTGGATTGGTATCGCGAGCAGCGTCAGGCACAACTGCGAAAGACCGTCGGCGCAAGAGCATAAAACAGGGTAAAAGAGCTGCGCTGGCTTTGGTTCACTGGTAACGGCGCAAACTTGCGGGGGAGCCGCAGGTTCAAAGTTGAAGGATTATGCAGGATAGTTGAAGGATTATGCAGGGGTATTTTTGGGGCAAGCGCTTTGATTGCTGCTCTATGAGGTTGAAACCTCAAGTAATTTCCGCGTTTGCGGCGACTTTTCTGGAAAAAATGACAATCTGCGGCCGGAAACTCCGTGCGATCCGGGAAATACGCTGGCTTGAGGAAGGCGCCAGGGAAGTGCTTACCTCCATTGTATCAACTTCGGAGCCGTTGAAGCGCCAACAAGAAAGAAGCGGTTTCCTCATGGCAGGCGACCGGCATGGTTGCTCCGCGGCCAACCATCCTTGATTCAGGCATCGCCACGGGGGCCCGCGCCGACCGCGCTTCCATCGGCCACCCGGCATCGCGGAATGCCAGGGCGCTTGCAGGAATCCATTCACCTTCAACCCGGGTCCCGCCGGTTGGCGGCCCTGGATGAGTGCGTTGCCCTGTGGGCAACAGTTGAAATTCGCGCTGCTCTGGATCGTTGGACACTGACCGACTACCGAGTACTGAACCTTTTTGCTTGAGCACAAAGCCGAATCGGCTACCCTAATCTGATATGAAGACGCTTGCCCGGTATCTTGAGGTCATAGTTGACCCGACGTTCGACGATTTTTCTGTGGGCAACAGTGGTTCATTTCGCCACGCTTACTTAGCTTGCGTGGCGATCTTCCACGCTGTCGATCGTGCCGCCGAAGAAAGTGGAGTCCGTCCTGCAAAACTCCGTCAAGACTGGTGTAAAGAGTCTCTGGAGTTCAAATTGGTGGATATACTTGCGCATCATTTTAAGCATGTGCAGAGTTCTGACGAAAAAATACCCGCAAGCCGGCCTGGAATACCAATCCGGTTTGCTCTTGGGTTCGATGAAGCTGGCGAGGGTATGGATCTGCGGAACCTGTACTTTGTAATTCGAGATGCGGTGAGATTTGTTCATAAGAAAGCAGGAACAACTCACCCCAAGTTGCCATAAACTCCGCCATCTAAGATGTCGGCGGGTGGCCCACTCAAGCGTCTTTTGCTTGAGTGGGGTTCCAGATGAGCGCGCACAGTCGTCCGACTGCCCTTTCTCGTTTGTTTGCCGTCCAATCCGACTCAATTTCGACGATTCCTTCCTGCCCTGTGGCGTAGTGCCGAAAGCTGCTCCACTCCCAATCCTCCGGCCACGCGCATAGTTCTTACTTGACGGGATTGCGATGAATGTAGCGCAGCTTTTCCCTGCATTGTTCCTGGCTCCGAAGATTGAAGTCGTAGTAGCGCTTTTGCCAGAAGTGAGGCGCGTCGCCGATCAGCCGGCGGGACACGCCCTGCTTGAGGGACTTGATGGCAACGGCAAGCGTTTCGCGGCGTGGCTCGCTCAACAACAGATGCACATGGTCGGGCATGACAACGTACCCATAGACACAGAGCAGGTAGTCCTGGCGGATTCGTTCCAGCGCGGCTTCGAACACGGGCCTGGTAGTGGGATCTGCGAAGTTCGACCGACGATGCCAGCACGCAAACGTGATGAAATGCGTCTGTCCGGAACGGTGGAATCGCTGAAGCCGAGTTGGCATGAAGGACAGCTTACTCCGGTCCCCCACTCAAGCAAAAGACGCTTGAGTGGGCCACCCGCGTTCGGGGATAGGGCTGCGAAGATTAGAGTTCTGGAAGTTGCACGCCTCGTCGCTGAAAGTGTTGGTCTATCAACTCGTGAATGGATAGCAACTCACCTGCGGCCGTAGATGCCAAGAGCGGAATGATTTCATCCAATGCCCCTCTCGTAGTGCTTGCAGCAATGGATAGCGCCGTTCTGTGCATGATCTTGGAGCAGACTTTGAACATCGGATCGAACTCTTCGCTCTGAGAGATGAGTTTTGCAATGTCGCCTGAACGTTTGGGTTTAGCGTTCGGACTAATTCCAAACTCTGCCATCAATTGGCGATACGAGTCAGCCTCTTCGTCAGTCGCTTCGGTCTGGGGGCCACTTTCGATCTCTCTTTTCAGGCCTGCTTCCAAGGCACTCCGCATCGGGCCTTCAAAATCCTGGATGGCGCCGCTCCATGCCGCAATCAGCTTTGGGTGCGTAGCCTTATGACTCTTACTGATCCCCTCATAAAACTCTTTGGCATCAACTACAAAATCATTCTTGAAGCTCTTTGCGTTTTCAGTTGACGCGAGCACGTAGGTAGCGATGACCTTCAACTCAAGGAGGTTGCGACAGCTCCACGCTGCAAGGTAAGGGGATTTCTGCTTCGCCCCAATCTGAACGTATCTGTAGTCCAGTAATGCCGAATTGAGAATACCCAATAGCAGATTCCTGTACCACACGTCCTCATCCGAAGCTGATGTGTCTCTGATCGCCAAGGCAAGATGCTCAACTTTCTCGACGGCCTTCGACATCGCTTCCTCGATCGCTTCGTCAGGAGATTTGTCGTCTTTCATTAGAGCCTCCGTTTCCATTATCTATTCGCATCTACACACGTGCCCAGCCCGGAAGTTCATAGAACGATGCAAAATAGGCCGGAATGAACCAAGGTTCAGCCAAGCTCGCAGAATCGGTAACGGCAAACGCGATTCTCTACAGCAATGCATCGGCATAGATGCATAATCGCGAAGGCAGTTATCCACGCAGAATCTCTGGCTTGGACGTGGAGACGCTGGCGGTTACGAAAGACCATTGTGGGACTGTCAAG
>JAJZDO010001012.1 GCA_021805955.1 Acidobacteriota bacterium | reverse complement strand
GACCAGGTGCGGGTGTTCACCTGGGACACGCATCGTCATCGCTATGGCACGGCCTTTCGCGAGCATGATATTCTCGGATTTTTCCCGGTGAAAGTGGTGCCCGTCGATGCGAACAACCCGAACGGTTCGGAGCAGACGTTCAGCTTCCAGGTGGCAGAGGGCAACAACGTCAGCCTCGACCCGGAGACAGGGAGGCCACGCGCGGCACAATTGAAGACGCTGACGTACCGGATGGAAGGAAACCTGGTGCGGCGGGTTCTTCCGGGGGGTGTAAAACCCGTTGTGACGGGAACCGGTGCTGTTCGTTCAAGAGCAACACATACAGGTCGACGGCATCGGCGTCCGCAGGGCTAGATTTGCGGATCGTGTGGCTTCGCCGATCCAGATTTACACATCGAATGCTTGATTGAGATTGGAGACCCAAGTGAAACGACGTCAGTTCTTAACTTCATCGATTGCGGCATCAGCCTTCGCGATGGCAGGGAAAGTGTCCGATGCGCAAGTCGCCTCCAACGGGACACCGCGCGAATACTACGAACTCCGCCAGTATCACATGCAGAATGGATCGCAAACCAAGCTGACAGATGCCTATATCGCTAATGCTTTGATCCCCGCGCTGAATCGGCTGGGGATCGCTCCTGTGGGAGCGTTTAACCTGACGTTGGGCCCAGAGACGCCGACGTTATATGTTCTGCTTCCCAGTCCCAGGCTGGAGACACTGGTCACCGCAGAACTGCAGTTGGCAAAGGATGAAACCTTCATGCGGGCTGCAGCGCCTTTCTGGAATGCGCCCGCCAACCAACCGGCATATCTGCGGATCGAAAGCTCGCTGATGATTGCATTTGAGGGCTGGCCAAAGCTGGTGGTTCCACCGGTAACGGCGCAGCACGGCAAGCGCATCTTTCAACTGCGCACGTATGAAAGTCCTAGCAGCCAGGCTCATGTGCGCAAGGTGGAGATGTTTCATAGCGGCGAATTCGACGTGTTCCAACGAGCGGGATTCTGGCAGGTCTTCTACGGCGATGTTCTGGTCGGGCCGCGCTTGCCGAAGCTGACGTACATGCTGAGCTATCCGGATTTGGGAGAGATGAATGCGAAGTGGGCAGCATTTGGGGCCGATCCGGAGTGGAAGAGATTAACCAACTCGCCTCGGTTCAACTTTGAGGAGATTGTCAGCAATATAACGAACCTGGTGCTGACCCCCACCTCCTACTCGCAGATATAAAAGCTGCTTTTTCTTCGATTCGAAACGGTTCGAAGGACGTACGCGGTGCATTTCCGCGCTTTACTAGAGGCTGGATTTGCGAGGATAATAGCGCCAGCGAAAGGGTCTACGGCGGAGGGTGCTATGACAGATCGAATTTCAAGACGAGAGTTTCTAGAAAAAACGGCAGTCGCGGGCGCGGCGGCGGTGGTGCTGGGCAGCCAAGCGGTGGAAGCATCTGGGGCCATGCAGACCCGCATTCTCGGCAAGACTGGCGCGCGTGTTTCCATCGTTGCGCTGGGTTGCGGCAGCCGTCTTCTTGCCTACGGCAGTGAAGACGCCGGAGTGAACGTGTTGAATCACGCACTCGACGCGGGCATCAGCTATTTCGATACCGCTTACGGATACGGCGACGGAAAAAGTGAAACCTGGGTCGGCGAAGTCGCGAAGACTCGGCGCAAGGAGTTTTTTCTCGCGACCAAGATTGAACCTCGCGACGGCGACACGGCGATGCGAATCCTCGAAGGCAGTTTGAAACGCCTCCAGACCGACCAGATCGATTTGATTCACGTGCATGGCCTGCAGGGCGCGGACGATCTGACGAAGGTCGAAGCCAAAAATGGCGTGATGAATGCGCTGTACAAATTGCGCGAGCAGAAGGTGACGCGATTCATCGGAATTACCAGTCATTACAATCCGGCGGTGTTGAAAAGTGCCATTGAGCATAACGACATCGATTGTGTCCAGATGGCTTTGAACGCGGGCATGCAGGGGATGCCATTAGGGCCACACAACGGCTTGAACCTGTCGAAGGCGATGAGCTTTCAGGATGTCGCGCTGCCGGCGGCGCGCAAAAAGAACCTGGGCATTCTGGCAATGAAGGTTATGGGGCAGGAGGGCCTGCTAGGTCCAGGGCCGGATAAGAGCGACGCGGGACATCTGCTGCGTTACACGCTCAGCTTGCCGGTTGACGCGGCCGTGGTGGGGATGCCGACCCTCGAAATGCTGCAGCAGAATGTCGCGTGGGGAAAGAGCTTCACTCCCATGTCGAAGTCGCAGATGGAGGAGTTTTCGAATCGCATCGCCGCCGGAAACAAGCTGGCGCTGGATCTTAAATTCAGCAATCACAGAGACGCGTAGGTCGACGCGGCTCGCATTCCACAGTTCCATGTTTCAGAGGCGAGGGGAGCAGTCTATAGATGAAAGCCATCCTCGTTCGAGTTGGAGTCGATCACGCATATGGAGCCTGGAATGCCCCGGTTGATCCAAGGACGGGGCATTTTGTATTTGTCCCCATTCCCGACAATGCTAAGAAGGAATACACGCATGGGAACGAGCGCAAATACGATGAAATAGAGGCACCGCTGAACGAATTTGCTGCAAAATCTGGCGTTTCGAGCCTATGCTGTCCGAAAACATTACGAATGCGCAACATGCACCTCGACCCCGATTTCGAATATCTCACCTATGGTGACAACGGAACACGTCGTGGAGCTAGAATTGCCACGCTCAGCGCCAATGATTTGCTAGTCTTTTACGCGGGCCTGCGATCCATCGAGCAACGCAAGGAATTGGTGTATGCGCTCGTAGGCATTTTTGTAGTTCAAGAGGTTGTTCGCGCGCATAGTGTGCCGTCGGAAAAACGGCATGAAAATGCGCATACTCGTTGGACTATCATTAGCGAGAATGATGTAGTTGTACGCGGTAAAAGTGGTGTATCTGGCCGTTTTGATCGATGCATTCCCATTGGCGAGTGGCGTGAAAATGCATATCGGGTTTGTTCTCCCATAGAAGACGCTTGGGGAGGTCTGACGGTCAAGAATGGTTACATTCAACGTAGTGCTGTTCCTCCTGCATTCCATAACGCTGAGAGATTCTACAGATGGTTTCAGTCGCAAGACATAACTCTTTTAGAGAGGAACAATTAAGATGCGAGCGGATCGCGTTTTCATCGTGCATTTGCGGCGTCCCTACAGTAAAACCAAGAATCCTAACGAGCAGCGGTCAGATCCATTCTGGGAGTTTGGTAGCTTTGGAATAACTACATGCCATGACAATAATCTGATGCACCCCAACAACGCGGATATGCTCAAAGGTTCCCGGCTGGCATTTGCACAAGGTGGGCGAAAAGGGACGCGACTGGTGTATCTCACTCCTCCAATTTGTAAGGTTGAAAATCATGCCAATCGACTTGAAGCCAAGTGGAACACGAACGCGGAGGAAGACAGGATGCCATTCAAATATGGTGATGCTCCGATCCTCGCTAGCAATACCGGCAAGAGCGATTTTCCACAGTTGGAATCTTCCCTAAGAGGCCGGGGACGATCAACACTCGAGGGGCAATTTGGAAGTGATTATCGAAGCAAAACAACCTTCGTCGATAAATTTCTTGCTGAAGAGCTGATTCGCATTTATTCAGGGGTCCGGAAAAAGGCGCCCGCATCAGCAATAGCAAGTTACTACACAGATGCATTGCCGTGGCTTCCGCCGTCGCCTGATAAAGATCGAGGGAGCTCATACCGAAAATTTCTCGAGGAGGCGCGTGGGCCACAACCGGTGCAAGTCTGTGGTAAACGAAAGCGCTCAAGGGGTTGTGGGAGCAGCAAGCCGCAGTCTAATTACTAGCCCAGAAATGCAGCAATGGCGGTGACGACGCGCTGTTGCTCCTCCAGGGTTAGCTCGGGAAACATGGGCAGCGCGAGAACTTCTTTGGCGGCGCGCTCGCTCTCTGGAAATGCGCCCTCGGCGTAGCCAAGGCCGGCAAAGCACAGTTGCCGGTGGAGTGGGACGGGGTAATATACCTCGGAGCCAATGCCGCGCTCTGCCAAGAACGTGCGCAGTGCATCGCGGCGTGGGGCGCGGACCACATATTGGTGGAAGACGTGGGTTCCGCGAGGATCGACGTACGGCAAAACGACTCCGCGTTCAGGATAGGGGCCCTGTTCCGCGAGACCCTGTTGCGTGAATAGCTCATCGTAGATTTTTGCCCGCTGCTGTCGCGCCCGATTCCAACCCTCAATGTAGCGGAGTTTCACGATCAGAACGGCGGCCTGAATCGTATCCAGCCGGCTGTTCCAGCCGATTTCTTCGTGGAAATAGCGTTCGCGCATTCCGTGAACGCGTAGGATCCGCGCATGATCGGCGAAGTGGTCGTTGCCGGTGGTCAGCAGCCCCGCATCCCCGTAGGCGCTCAGGTTTTTTGTGGGGTAAAAGCTGAATGCCGCCAAATTTCCCAGGCTGCCTGCTGGGCGGCTGTTCCAGGTTGCGCCAAAGGCTTGCGCCGCGTCTTCAATCAGGAGAACGCCAAACTCCTGCTGTAACTGCGTGAATTGGTCCCAATCCGCACATTGACCGTACAGATGGACCGGAAGAATGGCGCGAACGCGCGCGTTTTTTGGCAGGGCCTTCAGCGTCGCAGCCACCCAACCGGCATCGAGAAA
>JAJZDO010000910.1 GCA_021805955.1 Acidobacteriota bacterium | reverse complement strand
CCGATCTGGGACAGCCATGCGCTGGGAGCAGCGACCGCGGAACGGCTGCATTGGCCGCAGGCGACGTGGGTCAACGCACTGGAGGTGCAGGGGCAGACGCTGACGGGCAGGCACGATGCGGAGGATGGCAGCGAGATGTTTTCTGTGCAATTGCCCGCGGTGATGACCACGCAGCAAGGTCTGAATGAGCCGAGATATCCTACGGTGCCAAATATTATGCGCGCAAAGAAGAAGCAGCTACGGGTAGAGACCCTGGAACGATTCCAAGTTGAGCCGAAGGTGAAAGTGTCAGGCGCTGAGGTGCAGGTGAAGACAAGATTACATAAGATCCTGGACGGGAAAGATGCGCCGGCCGCTGCCGCGGAACTGGTGGGGCTGCTGCGGGATGAAGCACGGGTGATTGCATGATCCTGATCGTTGTGGAACATGCGAATGGAAAGGCGAGCAAAAGTACCTACGAGATGGCGACGTGCGCGCGCGAACTAGGCAGGGAAGGCCCAGTGGTCGCGCTGGTGCTGGGATCTGGAATCGCCGCTGTCGCGAACGAAGTAGCTCTGCTTGTGGATCAGGTGTTGGTTGCGGACCACGTGGACCTGGCGCAGTATGATCCGGAAGTATGGTCGGCCGCAATTGCGCAGATCGCGAGCGAGGGTGAAGCCCATACGGTGCTGATCGGCGGCAGCCGAAGCGGGCGCGAGTACAGCCCACGCGTGGCTGTCAAGCTGGATGCGCCGCTGCTGGAGGATGCGATCAGCGCGACGTATTCCGATGGCACAATTTCAGCGGCACGATACACCTATTTGGCACGGGTGACGGAGAGGGTCTCGGCGGAGGGACCAGTTGTCGTTATTACCCCGAAGCAAGCGGCGTTTGCCGCAGCCACACCGGGTAAACAAGTTGCCGAGCAGTTCGATGTCGACCTGACGCTGCCGCCACGACGGGTACAGATGACCGGAAAATCGGTGGAAAAAACTTCTCGCATTTCGTTGGCCGAAGCAGAGATTGTGGTGGCAGGCGGGCGAGGGGTGGGCAGTGCGGAAGGATTTCATGCGCTTGTCGAGGGATTGGCGGATGAGCTTGGGGCCGCAGTCGGCGCAACGCGGGCCATTGTGGATGCAGGCTGGCGGCCTTATTCTGAGCAGGTGGGGCAGACCGGAAAGACGGTGCAGCCCAAAGCGTATATCGCCATCGGCATTTCCGGCGCGGTACAACATCTGTCCGGCATGGGGAAAAGCAAATGCATCGTTGCCATCAATAAGGATGCAGATGCGCCGATTTTCAGCGTGGCGGATTACGGCATCGTCGGCGATGTGAACCAGATTGTTCCGGCCATGATTGCTGCGATCCGCAAGTAACCCTGCCGGGGTCGTTCATCCTAGTTTCGGGGCCATGGTTGGATGCTTCCACTTTCTCAGAAGTACGGGTTCCTGGTTTTCGCGCTGGCAACCCTGGCGTGGGGAGCGCATGGCTTTTACGGGCTGTATTTGCGCATCGGCCGCGGGCGTCCCGATCGCGATGTTCGAACGGACCGCGTGATTGGACGCCTGTGGTATGCGCTGCGAACCACACTCAGCCAGACGCGGACATTTCAGAAGAGAACAGTCGTCAGCACCTTCCACGCATTTATCTTTTATGGATTTGTCTTTTATATTGCGGTGAATGCGGTCGACGCAATCGCCGGCTACACAAGGTTTTCTATTTCTTCGAGGACTGCTCCGGGAGCAATCTACAATCTGTTCGCGGATGTGCTGAGCTTTCTGGTGCTGGTGGGAGTGGTGGCGCTGGTAGTTCGCAGGTTTTTGCTTCCCTCACGGCGGGATTTTCGATTCAATGCGAACACGCTGGTGCATCCGGACGTGCGACGAGGATCTATCAGTAGGGACTCGCTTGTAGTTTCCGCCTTCATCCTTTTCCATGTGGCGAGCCGCGCCATCGGAGCCGGCGCGAGCGTGGCCCAGCGAGGGCCCGATAAGTTCGAACCCTTTGCCACGGTGATTTCGCATTTCCTTACGCCGCAGAATGCGTACGCCTGGCGCATCTTCGGATACTGGGGAGCGCTGGGGAGCGTGCTGCTTTTCCTTGCCTATTTTCCTTACAGCAAACACGTTCACATCTTTATGGCCCCGCTGAAGTACTTCTTCGCGCGACGGTCCGGCTCCGGGGTGCTGCCGCTGGAGAACGTCAGCCTCGAAGCTGCGCACCATGATCAGCTTCCGCAGATTGGCGCGAAGCATCTGGAGGATTTGACGTGGCCTCGACTGCTGGATGCGTATGCCTGTATCCAGTGCAATCGCTGCCAGGATGTTTGCCCCGCCACGGCAACCGGAAAATCGCTCAGTCCGGCGGCACTGGAAATCAATAAGCGGATGGAACTGAATCATCTGTCTGGGAGTAAGCGCGGGTTCGATGCCGGAGCGAGCAGTCCGCATCCGCTACTGCAGTTTGCGATCGCACCAGTAGCTGCGTGGGCCTGCACGACGTGCGGCGCCTGCATGCAGGTGTGCCCGGTGCAGGATGAACAGATGCTCGACATTATCGATATTCGTCGCAATCAGGTGATGATGGAGGGCGAATTTCCAGCGCAACTGCAGACTGCGTTTCGCGGCATGGAGCGGTCGAAGAATCCGTGGGGCATCAATCACGACAAACGCATGGACTGGGCCCAGGGCCTGCCGGTGAAGACGACAGAAGAAAATCCGGAGGCGGATGTTCTTTATTGGGTGGGGTGTGCGGCGAGTTACGATCCACAGGCGCAGAAGACGGCGCGCGCGTTTGTGCAACTGCTGGACTATGCGGGTGTAAATTTTGCGGTGCTGGGGAAGAAGGAATGCTGCACCGGCGATAGCGCCCGTCGTGCTGGAAATGAACTTTTATATAGAGAATTGGCGGACCAGAATGTTGCGACGTTGAATGCTCTGATGCCGAAACTGATCGTCGCAAGCTGCCCACACTGCATGAACGCGATTGGCAATGAGTATCGGCAGATTGGCGGATCATACGCGGTGATGCATCACACGCAGTATCTGGAGTCGCTGGTATCGACTGGCAAGCTGGATGCAGATCGGCTGGAAGCCAGCATTACGTATCACGACCCGTGTTATCTGGGGCGGCACAACGGAGTCTATGATGCACCTAGAAATGTTTTGCGTGTACTGGGAAACGAACTGCTGGAAATGGACCGCTCTCGCGAGAACGCATTTTGCTGCGGTGCCGGGGGCGCGCAATTCTGGAAAGAAGAAGAACCTGGCGACGAGCGAATTTCAGAGAACCGATTTCATGAAGTGGAGCAGCGGCTGAGTTCGGCAACCAGCGCGAAAACGCTGGCCGTAGGCTGCCCATTTTGCAAGAGCATGCTGGGCAGTACGTCGGGGAAAAGCGACGCCGATGGCATTGCGATCAAGGATGTCGCTGAACTGTTGTTGGAGAGCGTGCAAAAGAAGAAGGGGCTGAGGGTTGGTGATGCGACGATCGGCAGAGAGATGAACCGAGCGGACGTGGCGTTGCCGATCGTGAAGGGTGGAAGTGAGACGACCGTAATTCCAGACGCAGCGGGTTCGGTGACGACGGAGCTTCCCAAAAGGGCTGAACCTGTGACGGGAGTGACCGCGAACCGCGCAGCCGAGCCGCCACAGGAAAGGCCCGCAGCGGCTACGGAGCCTGTGGCAGCTTCAGATGAAACGGTGCCCCCGGTTGCACCGGAGCGCAAGAAATGGCAGCCCAAGCCTAAGGACGGGGCCAAGCCGTAATGCGCAGATGGAGTGTTTGCGGTTAGCGGTCTTGGGTAGGAGCAATCACGTGGCGGCTGGAGCGTCATCGGATTCAATCGCGATATCTGCGAGAGATCGAGTTTTCGTGCTGACGGGAGCGGGCATCAGCGCGGAAAGCGGGCTGCGGACGTTCCGCGACAGCAATGGTTTGTGGGCTGGGCATCGAGTGGAGACGGTGGCCACTCCGGAGGGCTGGGATGCAAATCCTGAGTTGGTATGGCAATTCTATTCGCAGCGCAGAAGGGAAGCGCAGGCCAGCCAGCCCAACGCCGCCCATTACGCGCTGGCGGAGCTGGAGGAAAAGATTGGCGAGCGTTTTTTGCTTTGCTCTCAGAACGTGGATGATCTGCATGAGCGGGCCGGTTCGCGCAACATGGTCCACATGCACGGAGAGCTATTCAAGTCCCGGTGCGAGGCAAACTGCGGCGCTCCGATCATAGCGGACAGTCACAGTTACAATTCTCTTCGCGAAATTCCAAACTGCGTGTGCGGATCGCGTATGAGGCCACACATCGTGTGGTTCGGAGAACTTCCGTTGGAGATGGCACGCATTCAGCGGGAGATTGACCGCTGTTCCATCCTGGTAGTGGTCGGTACTTCCGGCGCAGTACACCCCGCAGCAAGCTTTGTTCATTGGGCGAAAGCGCGTCGCGGAACTCTGGCACGGACTTACTATGTCGGCCCGGAAGAACCTCTAAATGCAAGCGCATTTACACGTCTCATCTTTGGCAAAGCGGGAGAAAAATTGCCAGGTCTATTCAAGATTGCTCCAGCTTGACTGCTCGGCAAAAGGCGCCTGAGTGTCCCAGATGTAGCAAAATTGCTTGTTCTGGATTATTGTTTGACAAGTCACAGGACGAATTATGGCCTCTTTCTACAAG
>JAJZDO010000763.1 GCA_021805955.1 Acidobacteriota bacterium | reverse complement strand
GCCAACTGCAGTTAGTCATCATGGTGTGACCGGCACCAATGCGCTGGTCGTGGGTTAGGTGTATAGTCCCGGCAATTGATGGTGCATACTTTTCCCATCGGGACAAGGAGGCACTATGGGACAGGTTTTACACCGGAGCGCCACGACGACAGCGGCGGTCCGTCGAGCGCAGCGCTTGCTGATCACCGCAGACTGTGGCGGCAGCAACGGCTACCGGTGCGTCTGTGGCGGCGGCATCTGCAAAAGCTTGCCGACGAGCTGCAGCTTGCCATTCAGGTCTGCCACTTCCCGCCCGGTACCAGCAAGTGGAACAAGATCGAGCACCGCATGTTCTGCCACATCACCAACAACTGGCGCGGCCGCCCGCTGCTGAGCCGCCAAGTGGTCAGTGCGCTATGCTAGCTTACGGAATGAAGTTTGAAGAGGAATCGCTGGTCTGGCTCCAAAACGCTCTTTCCACCCTGGCGGAAGGCTTCTCCTCGCTGCCCCCGAACTCCTCGCCGTCGCTCGATCAGGCACCAATGGCAGCCGTGCTTCAGGAAACCGCGATCCGACTCCGCGAAAATTATCCCTATTTCCACCCCCTCTACGCCGGCCAGATGCTCAAACCGCCTCACCCTGTCGCTCGCGCCGCCTACGCGCTGGCTACCTGGATCAATCCAAACAACCACGCCCTCGATGGCGGACGGGCCAGCTCGAAGATGGAAATCGAGGCTATTCAGGCACTTGCAACCATGTTCGGCTGGACGGCCCATCTCGGCCATCTTACGAGTGGCGGTACCTTCGCCAACCTGGAAGCCCTTTGGGTCGCCGGCCAGCTTCATCCAGGCAGAACAATTCTCGCCTCCGACCAGGCACATTACACACATCACCGCATCAGCGGTGTCCTGCGGCTGCCATTCGACACGGTCGCGACCGACCCGCGTGGCCGAATGGACGTGAACGCCCTCGAAACCAGGATCCAAAAAGGTGATGTCGGAACAGTTGTTGTCACCATGGGAACCACTGCTCTGGGAGCTGTGGACGCGTTGCCGGAAATCCTGGCCCTTCGCAATCGCTATGGCTTTCGCATCCATGTCGATGCCGCTTACGGAGGATATTTCACTCTGGTGTCGAATCTAGACCCCGACGCCGCAGATGTATTTGCGACGCTGCCCGCAGTCGATTCCATCGTTATCGATCCGCACAAACATGGGTTGCAACCCTATGGTTGCGGCTGCGTTTTGTTTCAAGATCCGTCGGTCGGGCGCTTCTACAAACACGATTCCCCCTATACCTATTTCACCTCGGACGAATTGCATCTTGGCGAAATCAGCCTGGAATGTTCTCGCGCTGGCGCTTCTGCCGTGGCCCTGTGGGCAACTCAACGCGCGTTGCCTTTAACCCGAGGCGGAGAATTCGCCGGGATGTTGCAGTCGTGCCGTTCGGCTGCGCTCGAACTCTATCGCCGCATTCATGCCTCAGCCATGTTTATAGCGCCCATCCCCCCGCAGTTGGATATTGTCGTCTGGGCTGTACGCGGTGACACTCCTGAGGAAAGTTCTGCCCGCGCACGCGCTGTCTTCGATGCCGCTGCCCGTCGGAACCTACACCTCGCATTGGTGCATCTTCCTCGATCCTGTTTCCGTGAAAATACCTGGGCTACAACTAGCGGATTTGCTCCGAGCACGACGTTGGTGCAATGTCTGCGTTCTGTCCTCATGAAATCCGAACACCTGGTCTGGATCGATGCCATCTGGGAACGGATTGAAACCGCGGGCCAGGAAATCCTATCTGCCGTCGACTCTGCAACCTAAGAAGAGTTTGGAGCTTGCACGTCCGCAACAGCCCTGACCGCCATTGCAAGTGTGCCTCGTTAGATAAGTCGCGACTACAACCAGCAATCTATAAAATCGTCCCCTAAAGGAGCCGTCCACGCTGCCCGCCTCGACGAGAAATCCACAACAAATGCTCACGCAGAACTGCAACCATCCGCAACCCCCTGCGCAACCTAGCAGATGACTGAAACCTTGAGCACCAAAGGGATCAGGATAACGACGCGGTCAAGCAGCGGCGTCTATTTATTAAAAAGCTGCGATTCTTTCAATCGTCTGAGAAACATGCACACCTGCCCTCTTGAGTGATATGCCGAGATATGGGCAATCTACGATAGAGCGCACTGGTCAGAACTACAGATGTCGTAGTGCGGCTTTCACAATTGTGGGATGCTTGCCATGATGGTTTTCACGGCTTTTATCCTGGCCGGAATTGTACTCTTCATCAACAAGCACCGAGGATGGGGTTTGCTGTGCTTTGTCATTGCTATTTTCTCGCTGCTCTCAATGCTTTGAATGCCCGACAATTCCAGCTCAGTTCACTCCGCCAGTATTCTCTGGATTCTTCACTCCGCTGCGCTTCGTTCAGAATGACCCACTTCTGAGATGATCGACACCAACAGGAGAAGCGCGTCAGGCGTTCCGCTCGCGGCGCTTGCGAAAGACCACGCGAATCTTTTCGCGCCAGCGTTCATCCAGCGCAATCAGGGTCCAGTCCACTTCCGGGGAGACGTAGCGCAACACAACTTCTGTTGCGGGATGAATGCGCAATGCGGGCGCGATGAGATAAAGCAGAGGGGCATCGGCGCGCAGATGCTTGCCGGGAAAATATCCGAAGCGTTCGAGGTCGCTTTTTGAGGCGGGGCTACCGGATTTGTCCGGCACCGGGCGATGGTGCTGGCGTACGCGCACCCAATAATCCAGAGCCTGCAATGCAAGATGCAAGTCCTCATCCGCTTTGATTTCGACAACGACCAAGCGGCCATCGCGTCGCACCGCGAGCAGGTCGAGCACGGCGCGGTCCGAGGCGGAGAATGCGGGTACTTGCGCGTAGACGGGCTGCGGTTCGATCATCGCATCAATCGAATCGAGTGAGCGTCGCAAGATCGATTCCAGCCATCGCTCCGGCTGCTGGCGATAGAGGGTGTCGCGTTTGTCGCCACTGGGGCGCCGGCGAGCGATCAATTCACCGACCATTTCGCGCAGCTTGGGTGCCGATTCCTCGGTCAGGAGGGTCGCGTTGGTTCCGCTGCCAAAGAGAATTTCTTCGGATCGCGCAAAGCTGTTTTCGTCTGCGCTGGTTCGCGCCCGGGCAAACTCCAGACCATTCCACAGCAGGCCGACTTCGCTACCGCTGCGGAATACGACTTCCATTTGCGCAACGGAATGGGCCGGAAGCAACGCTTGCACGCGTTGGATGGCGGGACGAAAGCGTTCCTCCGCGGCAGCGGTGTTGGGCGCATGAACCAAACGAGACTCGAAATTGCCCTGGTCGCTGTACTCGCGCTGGTACAGTTCCTCTGTTTTTTCATCGAGCTCATACAATTCCCACTTGGCGGCGCGAGGATTCATCCACACTAGCCTTGCCGCCGTTACGGCGGATTTCCCACGCGGAAGAATCAGCCGCAATCCTTCCACAAGACGACGGCCGCCACTTTGCTCTCGGCAATGGTGCAGCCACAGAACACCCAGCGTCAGAATGCCATCGACGAGTGCCTGCGATTCTTCTGCGTTGATTGCAATCAAGGCCCATGCTGAGTTGCCGCGCACCAGGGTTCCGCGCGCATAGGAGGGGCCGAAGCTGCGCTCCAGATCCATTGCGGTGCGCAATCCCTCGACTTTCGAGTCTGGAAAATAGCGAGGCAAAAGTCGCTCCATGAGCGGAATGAAGCGGCTGCGAGTGCTGTCGCGCTGGGAGGGCAGGCGGCGTTGCTGCGGCTGCAATTCCATGGTCTGCGGTTTGGACTGGCCCATGCGCAGCACATGCAGACGAAGGCCGGTCTTGCGCACGGTGATGCCTGCGACCTGTCGAATGCAATTGCGTTCCTCCGACCACACATGCAATACGCAGTGGCCATGCTCCGTGGTAACGGTTGTGGTGGCCAAGCGCAAATCGAAAAGGATGCGGCCATTTTCCAGCAGTACCGCCGATGGATGATCATCGAAAAAAGTTTGCAGCTGGAGTGCGAGTTGCTCCGGCGTGGGGCCGTCTACCATCCCATCCGCTCGCGCAGGGAGGTGATGTGGGCAGTATGATGACGGCCGTGCCAGGCGTAGAGTGCGGCGACCTGTTCCACAGTCTGGTTGCCGGATTCAGGGTGTTTGTAGCCGCGCTTCGACCAACTGGTTCCATCGAGCGAGCGCAGGACCGCGACCCAGCGAGCATGGAGAGCATCCAACAGTTGCAGCGAAATTTCAACGGGCTGTGTGCGCGCATCTTCCAGCTCCGCCCAGAGATTTTCTTTGTATGGAGTGATCGCAGGCCAGTCCTCGGTGAGCGCCAGCCGTATTCGGGCGGTGGCCTGCATGTGGCTGTCGGCGACGTGGTGAACGGTTTGGCGAAGGGTCCAACCGCCTTCGCGATAGGGGGTGTCGAGTTGCGATTCGGAGAGGCCGCTGACGGCATCGCGCAGTTTTTTGGATAGTTCGGCGATTCTCTGCATCGCCTCTTCACGTTCTTGTTGGGTCAGACTGGCAGGTCGCACAAATTTACCGATGGGATGACGCAGATCGTTGTTCATGCCCTCCACGCTACCACGGAAGTTCGTTTACGACCACGAAAGGCACGGTCGATTATGGGCAAGGATCGCGAAGCTGAAACGCATCGTTCGGCGTTG
>JAJZDO010001091.1 GCA_021805955.1 Acidobacteriota bacterium | reverse complement strand
CAGTACACCCGCAGCACTGTGAGCCAATTGCGAACATCGTGCGCGAAATGACTCGCGGCCGCCGCTCTCTGCTCCTCCAGCGTGCCTGCGGCAAGTGGCGCACGGATGGAACGGTTCGGCTTTTGCTGTTGCAACGCGGGGATCATGATGCCATCTCCAATTCTTGAAATTTCTGCGGGATTCTGCGATTTCTTCCCGCTTGACACTGGACAGAGTCGGTGGCGTTCGGCCACTTGCAACCGAGTTCGGGCCGCCGGAGGCTCCCGGACTTGTCCCGATACCGGTTGCCAATCTGAACCAATTCGATTTTCATTCGCTCTCTGCCCTCTTCCTATATCACGCCGCGTGCCAAACTGGTTCTCCTTCCCTAACCTTACGAATTCATGGGACTTAACAGGAGCGACCTGGCGCACGATCCGTTACTAAAGAAACCTTGCAGTTTCAAATCGACACGACCGTTTTCATGGATTCCAGACATACAAAAGAAAACAAGTCACTTACCAGACATTCCCGCATCAAGACCATTTTGGAACACATTCCCACTCTGGAACTCTCTCCCAATTAAGAACTCCACGTTCCCGTTTCGGAGTGGCCCACAAACACAACAATTCCCGAAATTCCCGAAACCGCTACAATAGAGTTCACATGCCCGCTCTTGTTTCTACTTGCTTCCGGCCCGAAGGCCGCGCCACTGACGCGCTTCGTCCGCTTCGCCTGACTCTCGATTTTGTGCCCACCGCCGAAGGCTCCGTTCTTATTGAGCTTGGCCACACCCGCGTTCTTTGCAACGCCACCGTCGAAACCGGTGTGCCGGGCTGGCTGCGCAATCGCGGACAGGGTTGGGTCACGGCCGAATACGGTATGCTGCCGCGCGCTACCCTCACGCGTACCCCAAGGGAAAGCGAACGCGGCAAAGTCGGCGGCCGCACCCACGAGATTCAACGTCTGATTGGCCGCAGCCTGCGCGCCGCCGTGGACCTGAAGGCGCTGGGCGAACGCACCATCATTCTGGATTGCGATGTCCTGCAGGCCGACGGAGGCACCCGGACCGCCGCCATTACCGGCGCTGCGGTGGCTCTGGGACTCGCGATCGATCGCCTGGTCGCCGCAAAAACCCTGGCCGCTTCCCCGATCCGCCATCTCATTGCCGCCATCAGCGTCGGCGTGGTCGACGGCACGCCGCTGCTCGATCTCGCCTACGAGGAAGACGCGCGCGCGGATGTCGATATGAATGTCGTCATGACCAGCGCCGGCGATTTTATCGAGGTGCAGGCGACGGCGGAACACAATACCTTCTCCCGCGAGCAACATTTTGCGCTGCTCGATCTGGCGGCGCGCGGCACGCGGGAACTGGTCCAGGCGCAGCAGGCTGCACTGGCGCATCGATCGTAGCTATGACGCCCATCACCGCTTCCCTTTTTTCCTTCAGCGTAAAATGAATACGATGGCACTGAAGAGATGAACTTCGAAAGATAAGCTTGGTCTCTCGGGGCCGGGACAACCCACAGACCCCACAAGATAAAAACTAAGGAGTGTATGACGATGAAGCTGACCCCAGGCAAATTGGCCGGCATGAAAGCCCTCTCGGATGAACGCGGCGTCATTGCCGCCGCCGCCATGGATCAACGCGGTTCCCTGCAGAAGTCTCTGGCCAAAGAAAAGGGCGGCCCGGTCGATGACCATGCCTTGATTGAATTCAAGACGCTGGTGACAGAGGTTCTTACCCGCCACGCCTCTGCCATTCTGCTCGATCCGGAATATGGACTGCCCGCCGCCCAGCATCGCAACGGCAAGGGCCTGCTGCTGGCGTATGAGAAGACCGGCTACGACGCCGCCACCCCCGGACGCCTGCCCGACCTGCTCGATCACTGGTCAGTACGCAGAATCCAGCATGAAGGCGCGAACGCGGTCAAGCTGCTGCTCTATTACACCCCGTTTGAGAAAAAGGAAATCAACGACGTCAAGTATGCCTTCATTGAACGCGTGGGTGACGAGTGCCGCGCTCACGACATTGCCTTCTTTTTGGAAATTGTCGGCTACGATGCCGAAGGCGGCGACGAAAAGACTGTGGCCTATGCCAAGAAGAAGCCGGAAATCGTGACCCGCGCCACGGCGGACTTCAGCGACGAAAAATTCGGCGTCGACGTCCTCAAGATGGAAGTCCCTATCCAGATGGAATTTGTCTCCGGCACCAAGGCCTTCAAAGGCACAGCTGCCTACACCAAAGACGAAGCACTGCATCTGTTCCGCAAAGCGGCAGGAGCTTCCACCAAGCCCTTCATTTATCTTTCCGCCGGCGTCTCCAATCCGGTCTTTATTGAGACGCTGCAGCTGGCCGGGGAGTCAGGCGCCAAGTTCAACGGCGTCCTGTGCGGTCGCGCCACCTGGAAGGACGGAATCCCCGTCTATGCGAAGCAAGGCGCCAAGGCCTTTGAGGAATGGCTCAAGACGGAAGGCGTCAAGAACATTGAGAACGTCAACACCGCGCTCAAAGCCGCTACACCTTGGCATGAACGCTTCGGCATGTAAGCTCGCACCGTCGCATGAAACGGAACACTCAGAGGGGCCCCATTTCCGTGCGGCCCCTTTTGACTTTGTAAGCGCAGATCGATGTTAAGCGCGGATTTACAGTTGGGGTAATCATTTTGGGGATGAGTCGTTCTGAGCGAAGCGAAGAATCCAGAGGATAATGGCGGTACCTACCAGGCGCACATTGTCTGGATTCTTCATTCCGGTCGCCGCCGCGACCTCCATTCAGAATGACTCCATTGAGAATCTGGCTACGCTCACCTTCAATCCGCTTGAGAGTTGCTTTTTCAGGATCGACGAGGCTATTCTCAGTTCTCAGCCAAAGACGACGGATGGAGTTCTGCCGCTTTCAGAAAATGCTAATTCTCTTCTGGAATTTTTAGATCAATGTTTCAGAATGAGAAACGCGCTCCGACTTGAATTGTTCGAGGGCCGATCTGCGTGCCCGAGATTTGACCTGCGCCGGACGTTCCAATCTGAGCGTCGGGATTGCCAAACACAGTGTGATTGAACACATTCAATGCATCAATTCGAAGCATCATATTCATTGGGTCTCCCAATGCCGTGAATGGAATATTCTTTGCGACTGTCATGTCCACGCCAGTTAGCCCCGGCCCGCGCAGGCTGTTTCGTGTGGAGTTTCCGAAGGTATACGGAGCAGGAATTGCGAAGGCCGCCGGATTAAACCACTCTTGAATTGTTGGGTGTGACAAGTGAGGGTTGCCCACGACATTCGGATACCAACTTCCTCCCTGCGCGCCGGTCTCGTTGGCACTCCCGACCGTAACCGTGTAGGGCATTCCCGATTGCTTCACGACGATCGTCGAAACCTGCCACCCTCCGAGAACGCTGTTCAATGCCCCTTGACGATTTATCCATCGGTGGCCGACTCCTACAGGAAGTTGGTAGACGGCGCTGGCCTTGAATGCATTGGTGATGTCGTAATTTGAAGGGCCATAGTTGAGGCCCGGATGATATGCATGCTGGTAGGGTTGCGCGCCGGCATTTCCGCCTCCGCCCGCCATATCTTGATCGTCCATCATCTTCGACCAAGTATAGTTAAAGTTATAGGTGAGGTCGTTTCGATACTGCCTTTGCACTGAGGCCTGGAGCGAATTGTAATTGGAGCTTCCATTGTATTTATCGCCACTTATGCTCAGATATTGAGGATAAGGCGGCGTACCATTGGGGCCCAACTGGCTTGCAGGTATCTGATTATAATCCACAGGAAATGACAGATGATGGATTACATTCCCAACATATGCAATTTCCGCAACTGTGGTTTGGTTGAGTTGCCGTTGGATGCTAAAGGTGTACTGTTCCTGAATTGCCACCGGCGTATGTACCGGAGCATAGGATACGTTCTGCCCGTTATATCCGTCTGGCGCTCGACTCGCCTGCACATAATTCAACGGAGGCTTTGGATCGTTGAGTAGGAACACCGGAGAAATCTGAGCAAAATCGGTGAGGCTCCCGCTGCTGGATGTGCCCACTCCTGGTGCCGAATTAAAATATCTGTCCCCTGTCCATAAATAGGTAAATAGTCCAAAGCCTCCGCGGACGGCTAATTCTGGCGTTGGCTGCCAAGAAAAACCAACGCGAGGCAGAAAATTGTTCACTGAATCCTCGATGCCTTTCCTACCAGCGTTTGGCGCAAACCATATTGCACCTAATGTCTGGGTAGTAGGATTTATAAGGTTCGGATCGAAAGATCCCAACCGGTTTAACACCTCTGTCCAAGATCCCTGATGCTCAAAGCGTAACCCTAGATTGATCGTGAGGTTAGGTCTCAGTTTGATATCGTCCTGCACAAAAGCTTGTGGAAGCTTGCTGCGCATTCCTGTCATGACTCCGTTATTGACGCTCCAATTATTTACTTGTCCCATCAGGAAGTCTGCATAGCCCTCGCCGGTAGTTGAGGAAAAGGGCGCCTGCTGCGAGTAGTAGCCGGTGAATCCAAGGTTTGCCGACTGAATATAGCCCCATGGCGTCGTATTGGCCTGCAAATCCAGCAATTCCCCGCCAAACTTAAGGATATGCTTCCCGCGGACCAAAGTTACAACGTCGGATGGTTCAAATGTATTTTGAGCGTATAAGGCTTCCGTCTGGCCGCCACCAATATTCACACCGCCAAAGCCCTGTGAACCGCCGATCGAGACATTCGGAAACATGTTAGCTTTGGCATAGTTTATTCCGAGCTTCTGGGGGTAGCCTTGGTCGAAGGTGTTGGATGAGTATCCCGCTACCTGACGGTTAAAAAACATACGAAATTCATTATTTGCAGTGGCACTGAAGGTCCAAGTGTCATCAATAAGTCCCTGCCAGACCACACCATTGCCGATCAGATCATCGATCACGTCAGGGCTTCCATTGAAAGTTGGGTTGGTTTGCTCTGTGACGGTCATCATCACGCGATTGTTTTGGGTGATGTCGTAATCTCCGCGCCCAAAGTATCTCGTCCACGGATTGGTGTTGATCACTTTACCTTGCCAGTTGTTATACGTTCCCGGAAGGGTTGGCATCGGAAAATACCCTTGGACATTCTGCGCAACTGTATCCATCAGGCCCTGCGGAACTTTGTTGCCGGGGAGGGGCTGCCTGGTGCCGCTGCTGTTTGCAGTGTACGGATTGTAGATCGGAGCAAACACAGTCGTATCCGAGAAATCGCCGGATCGCATGGCTGCTGTTGGAAAGGTGGCGAATGGAAACGTCTCATTGCTGTTGTGCACATGGTCGTAATTGAAGTAGAAGAACAGCTTATTTTTGATCACTGGGCCGCCGATCGCCCCGCCCCAATTGTTAAACCGCTCGAATGGAACCGTACTGTTGGGGCTAAAATAGCCTGCGGCATTGAATAAGTCATTCTGGATATATTCATAAGCGGCCCCATGGAAATCGTTTGTGCCGCCCTTGCTGATCTGATTGATGATGACCCCACCCACGCCATATTCGGCAGAGAAGTTGGAGGTGTCGACTTTGACTTCTGCTACGTTTTCAAAGACAGCCTCATCGAAGTTTGAGCTTTGTTGCTGGGTGATTAGGCCGCCATCCGCGAGAACGCCCTGCTCCTCCGGCATCGAACCGTTAATTGCAGCTACGACCTGGCTAGGTCCTGGATTGAAGAACCCATTTACTCCCGGAAGCGTCTGTATAAGCCCAGTCCAATCAGGACCATTGCCATTCATGTTGGTCAGATCGTTCATCGTCTTAAAGCCCAGCGTTGTGGTCTGCTCCGCCGTGTCTGTCTGAAGAAGTGTGCCTTCCCCATTCACGACTACCCGTTGTGTGACTGCGCCGACGCTGAGTTTCCCGTTGACAGTAGTGGCTCCAACATCGAGAATGATTCCCGATCGAACAAGTGTCTCAAAGCCAGGCTTTTCGAAGGTGATAGTGTATTTTCCCGGAAGAATCGAGCCAGAATCATATATTCCCGAATGATCAGCGGTCACCGTCTTGCTAATCCCTCGGGTGGTTTCCAATAATGTAACGGTTGCGCCGGCAATAACCGCGCCTGCTTTGTCCGTCACTGTGCCTCGAATGTCCCCAGCATTTCCATTCTGGGCCTGTCCGTTGCTACTAAGCAGAACCACTACCAATGCAAGCCCGAGCATTCGGCATATCGTTGACGTAAATTTCATTGAGCCTCCTGAACTGCAAACTTCATAATTTGGTAGTTATTCAAAAGTTTTAGGTAGCGCTGTGTTCAGCTTCCAGCCGAGTTCTATCGCTTGGCTCTTCGTGTTGTAATTCGGACTTTCATCTTTAAACAAATACTGCACGCAATTACGATTGCTTTCCGATGGAGGCAATAGTTCCGATGCGCCTAGCCGCGTCGAATCGAAAGGTCAACTATTCCCTCCATAGTGAGTCGGTATATGGACTGTCGATCAGTCTGATTCATGGATGTCTAGACTGTCTAGTGAAATCCCATGATTTTCTAGTGAAATCCTATGAACTTTAAAACCCTCGAGAAGAAGCGCCAGTATCGAAGAGTTTGTCCTGCAAGGTGACAAAGACATCTTGTGCCAAACCGAAACAAGCGGCAGGGCCAGGTTAAACATGCAACTGTTGCGATTCATGCAACTGCGGCATAATGCTTGCGTTCAGTTCTCAGAATTCGCAGATCTCACCGCACCTCCCGATATGCCCACACCCTGACCGTCGCGCCGGGTGATCCATCCACAGCTTTGCACTATCGGAACGCGCGTCCTGAGGATTGCGCGGCATGCGATAACTGACATATCAGTAATAAGCCTGGAGAATCTTCCCTGTCAAGAAATATTTTCGAAGGTAGCGCCCACGCGGCATAGGATCCTCTCCATGAAGTACTGGAGGCATCCTCAACATACGATATCGATTGACAACTCGCAGAAAGGTAAGAGAAGCTGAGAAAAGTTCTGTAATATCAGTGCGACTGGCACTTTACAGGAAAAATCAGCATGGCTTTCGCAGCCGTCTCGTAAATAACATGCCGCACCGGGAGGACACGCATCTTGCATCGTCGGCAACAGCTTGCGCTACTCCTTTTCGTGCTTCTTTTACTCATGCGCACTTCGCTGCCTCAAACCCTTGACCGGATTTCTGGGCCGCTTACCGCATCTGCCAATCCCAACTACTTCCAGGACGCTCACGGCTCTGTACTCATCCTAAGTGGCTCGCAGACCTGGAATACGCTTCAAGATTGGGGTAGCAATGGCTCGCCGCAAGCTTTGGATTTCACCTCTTATGTCCATTTCCTGGCCGCACACGGACACAATTTCACTTTGTTATGGCGGGTGGAATTGCCGCATTTTTGCTCTCTTCCAACTACAGTAGGTTCTCCACCGGACATGACTGTCAGCCCGCAGCCATGGCTGAGGACCGGTCCAGGAAGAGCAACGGACGGTGGTCTGAAATTCGATCTTACAAAGCTCAATCAAAGCTATTTCGATCGCTTGCGAACGAGGGCGCAGGCACTGAACAAGGCCGGCATTTACGTCGGCGTCGATCTATTCATCGGAGAATGGCTCAATGTCTTTCGCTGCTCCAGCGATGGCTATCCCTTCACCGGAGCCAACAATATCAATGGCGTCGATGATGGTTACGTTGGTGGAAAGCGCGGAGTTGCGTCCATTACGATGACGGCCCCCAACGCGATTACCCAGTTGCAGGATGCATATGTCGAGAAGACAATCGACACGTTGAACGATCTGCCGAATGTACTCTGGATGATTTCTGAGGAGGCACCCGCAAATTCTGTCTGGTGGAATCACCATCAGATTTCGCACATCGAAAAATATGAATTGAAGAAACGCTATCAACATCCCATCGGTTACGCCGCACTGACAGGTTCCCCCGACGCAACGATTTACAACTCCAATGCGGACTGGGTAGCGCCCGCTATTAGAGTTTCTCCTTTCCGGACGTGTGGCAAAGGCCATCCCGCCTGCAAAGTGAACATCAATGACAGCGACCACTCCTACTACGGGATGTGGAATGAGACGGCGCAACAAAACCGCAACTATGCATGGGAAAATTTCATGACTGGCAATCAAGTGCTGTTTATGGACCCTTACCTGGTGTACTATCCGCGCCAGCGCCGCAACGTGTGCGACTCGCCAATGCACGCCATCTGTACTCATCCGGATCCGCGCTGGGAAAATTTCAGGAACAATCTTGGCTACATTCTGAGGTATTCGCGGAGGCTCAATCTTGGCAGTGTGACTCCTCATCCCGCACTCAGTTCCACGGGATATTGTCTTGCCCAGATTCCATCGAAAGGCGCGGAATACCTGACATACGCTCCCTCGGGCGGTCCGTTCACGATGGACCTTTCCGCCATGCCGAGTTCGAGAAGATTGAAAGTCGAGTGGTTTAGT
Source organism: Acidobacteriota bacterium (assembly GCA_021805955.1). Next base: position 5,770 of record JAJZDO010001091.1, on the reverse strand, counting down.
CCAGCGACGGGAGCTACTATTGCCGGTCGAATCATTGCATCCGGATCGTCTGCCCAAACATTTACTCCTCCGTTTCACGGAGATGCGGTGCTGTACCTGGTGGATTCCGCTGGCCACGCCAGCGCGCATGCAAAAAGTACTGACGGAAAGTAGGCTCCCCTTGTTGATGTCACCGATAAAAACACCTGCGCTTCTGCTGGACCTGGCTGGAATGGAATCCAATTTGAAGAAGATGGCGCGATTTTTCGACGAAGGTCCCACGCGATTGCGCCCGCATTACAAGAACCACAAATGCGTGGCCCTTGCAAAAAAGCAAATGGAGTTTGGCGCGATCGGAATAAGCTGCGCGACGCTTGGTGAAGCGGCAGCACTGGTGAAGAGCGGGATCTCGAGCATTTTGCTAGCCAATGAAATCGCTGGTTCGGTCGCAATCGAACAGTTTGCTCAACTCTCGCGAGAAGCCGATCTGATCGTTGCAGTCGACAACGAATCAACCGTCTCGGCGCTGGCTGCAGCCTCCACAGGGATCAACAAGGCCATAAGCGTCGTTGTTGACATTGATACAGGCATGGGCCGCGGCGGAATAGCACCGGGGAAATCGGCTCTCGCACTGGCAGAACTTGCCGCCGCCAAAGGCCTTCGATTCCGCGGCGTGATGGGTTATGAGGGCCATTGCGGCCGCTTGCCGCCAGGACCGGACAAGGTGAGTGCTACACGCCAGGCGATGACAAAGCTGGTCAGTACTGCAAAGCTGATCCAGTCTCACGGCCTATCCGTTGAAATTGTGACTGCCGGTGGAACCGGGACTTATTCCATCTCCGGCAGGTTTCCCGGGGTGACAGAAATTCAGGCAGGCTCCTACCTTGTCATGGATACCGATTACCGCACGGTATGTGCAGATTTTCAACCCGCGCTCAGCGTCCTGGGAACAGTCATCAGCATCACCCCCGGCGAACGGCTGATTCTCGATGTAGGACTGAAAGCAATCAGTGGAGAGCGAGGGCTACCCACATTGAAAGACCTGGATGGCGCGCGACTTCGCAAACTGAATGCTGAGCACGCCATCGTCGATATCCTGGACGAAAATCTAGCAGTGCGCGTTGGGGATCAGATAGAGATCTGGGCACACTATAGCGATGCAACGATCAATCTCCATCGCGAGATGCTTGGAGTACGCGATGGCCGCGTGGAAGAAAAGTTCTTGCTGGAGAGCTGAAAGTTGCGTGGAGGCTGCAGCTAAATGAGCATTTTGCCCGACTATTTGGAAGGCGCCATCGATCTTCACGTCCACAGTGCGCCTGACGTGGATGCCCGGCGCTTTGACGATCTAGATCTCGCACGGGAAGCCCAGCGTGCGGGAATGGGCGCTATTCTCATCAAGTCTCACCAGAACTCCACAGTCGAACGCGCCTGGTTGGTTGCAAAGGTCGTGTCTGATATTCAGGTTTTCGGCGGTCTAGTTCTCAACAATACGGTTGGAGGGCTAAACGTTGAGGCTGTGCAACTTGCGATCGCGATGGGAGCGAAGGAAATCTGGATGCCCACGAGGTCAGCGCTGAATCACCGGAAACATCATGACCAGGCCGGCGGCATTTGGATCCTCGACGCGAGCGGTGATCTTGTCCCAGAAGCGACTGCCATCCTGCAAGTGATGGCCCAGAGCGACTGCATCCTCAGTACCGGTCACTTGAGTCCACCGGAGGCTTTCGTTCTAATTCATCGTGCGCGCAGGTACGGCGTTCACAAGATCCTCGTTACACACCCGGAATGGGCGCCCACTTTCTATTCCATTGAGGAGCAGAAAAAACTCGCGCAGCTCGGCCATGTCTGGTTCGAGCGGTGCTTCGTTTCTACGACACATCTGTGCGGATGCGTGCCCTTCCATGTGATCGAACAGGCGATTGTCGAAACCGGGGTTGATACAACCGTGCTTTCCACCGACCTGGGCCAGTTGCAAACACCCCCGCCAGCCGAAGGACTAGGGCTGTATGCAGCACAACTGCGCAGTTCCGGTTTTTCTCAGGAGCAAATTCGACAGATGATGTGCACCAACCCAAATCGCCTGCTATTCGAAAAAAGGACAGGAGAATCGTGAAGATATTAAAGGGTGGATTGATTGGATGTGGGTTCTTCTCCCAACATCATCTGGAAGCCTGGCGCCGCATGCCGAACGTCCAGATCGTGGCGGCATGTGACCCTTCTATCGAAAGGGCCAGTGCCGCAGCGCAACGGGCCTATGCCTCGGCAGAAGAAATGCTGAATGCCGAACACCTTGATTTTGTCGATATCGTCACGCGCTCCACGGAGCACCTGGATCTGATCTCTCTTGCGGCAGCCAAGGGGCTCGCGATCATCTGCCAAAAACCCATGGCTCCAGACTTCGTAACGGCCCGCCGCATGGTGGAGATTGCGGAGAGCCATCGAGTCCGTTTCATGATTCACGACAATTGGAGATGGCAACCGTGGTATCGAGCCGCGCGAACGATCATCGCCCGGGGCGATATCGGAACTCCGGTGAGTTTTGGATTCCGATGCAGATGGAAGGACGGTCTGGGCGATGAACCGTATCCCAAGCAGTCATATTTCCGCTATCTCCGTCGTTTCATGATCGATGAGACCCTGGTACATCACATCGACACAGCTCGTTTCATTTTCGGGGATATTCTTTCGGTCTATGCCGAGACCGTAAGACGAAATCATCGCATTGCTGGAGAAGACCATGCCCTCCTGACGATCCGGCACGGCAACGGTTTAATTGGATGGATTGACGGTCACAGCTTTGCAGATCAAGAGGAGAGTGGCCCTAGCCTTGACGAGACTACTTTCGACGGTGAATTGGGATCGATCCGCATCACTGGCCGAGGCGAAATCTGGTTCGGCAAGGAGAAAATCTGGACCGATAATTTTACGAATGGATACCGTGGAGACAGCGTCTATGCCGCCCAGGCTCACTTCGTCGACTGCCTGGAAACTGGCCGCCCTTTTGAGTCCGAAGCCCGCGAATACCTGGAAAAGACATTCTCTGTGGTCGAGGCCGCCTATGAGAGCGTTTCTTCGCGCCGATCTGTGGATGTTGCCTCGATAAACATTTGTGCTGCCCATCAGACGGATGGCTAAGAGCCATAACGCCCAGAGCGGAACGTCGCTTTGAATCCGCGATGGGCAGGAGCACAGTCCGGATAAACTCTGTTATCGCAGTATTCGCTCGCGAACGACGTTTTTTATGATTTTCGTCGAAAGACACATATATTCAAGCGATATGCAAGCGTTGATTGTTCGACCAGTTCGCGTGCATAGACTAAACTGAACCGAAGAAATCCGATGAACATCGCCCCTTCAGAGAAACATTCCGATTACCGAAAAGTCGCGATCATTACCGGAGCAGGAAGTGGGATTGGGCGCGCGGTGGCGTTGGCCATGCAGTCTGCAGGATACGCCATAGTGTTAGCCGGCCGTCACCTTGCATCATTGGAACAGACGGCGTCTATGGCCAACATTGCGGGGCCCGAGCTGCACCCCGTTCCAACCGATGTGACTCTAACCGATTCGGTGCGGGCTCTGTTTGCTTTTACCCGCAGCATGTTCGGTCGATTGGATGTTCTCTTTAACAACGCCGGTGTAGGCGCTCCAGGAATTCCGATGGAAAATCTCACCTACGACCAATGGTCCCAGGTGGTAAGTGTGAATCTTACAGGAACCTTCTTGTGCGCACAGGAGGCGATCCGGCTGATGAAGTCGCAGCATCCGGGCGGGGGAAGAATTATCAACAACGGTTCTATTTCGGCACATGCACCGAGACCCCATTCCGCTCCCTACACGGCCACAAAACATGCCATCACCGGGCTAACAAAATGCATCTCGCTCGACGGTCGCCAGTACGACATCGCCTGCAGCCAGATTGACATCGGAAATGCCACTACGGAAATGAGCCAGCAATGGGCGGCCGGGGCTCTACAAGCGAATGGAGACATGGTTGTGGAGCCGACCTTCGACGTGCAGCACGTCGCCAAAGCCGTTCTCTACATGGCCAGCCTGCCGTTGGATGCAAACGTTCAGTTCATGACAGTAATGGCAACAAAGATGCCTTTTGTCGGACGCGGCTAGATTGCCTCGTTCGTGATTCCTGGAATATTGACTTAGAAAAAATAGCGGCACCCGCAACGCACACTTCGAATGTTGCACTGTTTTTACATTGACCCGGAGATGATCTTCATGGCGCGACCCGTAAAAGGCAGATCAAAACCGCCTGTGCCACCTTTGCCCGAACATGCCTATCGAACAATTCGGGAGCAGATCCTTCAAGGGAGGTTCCGTATCGGAGCGCCTCTTTCGAGACGACAATTGGCAGACGAATTGGGCATGAGCATCGTGCCGGTGTCAGAAGCTTTTCAGCGGTTGCTGCAAGAAGGGCTGATTGAAAGTAAGCCACAGGTGGGAACACGCATACGGATACCGACGGAGACCGATATCCGCGATCGATTTGTGATTCGGGAAGCGCTGGAAAGCCAGTCGGCACGGCTGTTTGCAGAACGTGCGAGTATGGCAGAACGGCGAGAATTGCGAGATCTGGCAGAGGAGTTGGATGATCTTTACTTACAGCGCGACTTGAATCCGGAAGATGCTTCTCTGGTATTTCAGGTCAACAGTCATCACCTACGACTGCATACCCGCATTTCTGAGTGCTCCGGAGCGATTGCTTTGTGCCAGATGATTGAGACCAATGCCGTGCTGATTTTCAACTGGTTCTTTGACATCGTCGGGGATCAACCCCCGATTCCGGCACACTTCCATCGCGACTTGATCGCCGCAATTTCCGGGACAGATCAGGCCGCAGCAGATTCTGCAATGCGCGCGCATGTACGATACGGTCTCGAGGCAACGATTCAAAGCATGCGCAAGATCAGCATCGAGATAGAGAGTTCGTGGAGGATCGGACGGCGTCGAGCTCGGAAGTGACCGGATACCCATGGCCGGAACAGTCCGGTTCCTGATACTTCAGCCATCTAGCGGAGGCGTCGTTATCGCGTACTTCGCGTAGATCGCCTTCCTCCTTAACGTTTAGCGGGCAAACGTACGCTCGCCCCCCAAAACGTTATAGAAATAAACAATATGACCTCCGATATGACTCCTTTGGAGGTCGCGGTGAGCCCTGAACTGAATTAACAAAAGCTTTAGCAACATAACTGAGGAGAGTTGCGAATGTCGAAAAAAGTAACAGACGTTTCCGGTGTTGATTGGCTCGGCCCGTTCAACCGGCGCTCTTTTCTGAAAGGCGCTGCGGCCTCCACGGTCATGCTGGGCACGTCTCAGGCGGCTCCTACCGCACGCAATCTCCCTCCGGTTCCGGCGTTGGCGGACTTGGCCAGTGACCGCATCCGCAATCGTTTCCGCGATCTTTACAGTACGCCGGCCACGCAGAACGAATGGGGGTCCGTCACCGCAGCGAAGTCCGTCACCGGAATCTCGGCCCTTTCCTTTCCTCCATACGCCTGCTGCGGCATTCCGGAGACGACGTGGAGTCCTGGCTATCTGGCTACCTGCGAACTCTATCTGAATGGAGAACTTCTCAGTGTGTCGTCGGCTTCGGGTGGAGAAACCAGTTATGTCTGGTATCCGCATCGCATGGTGCGGCAGGCACAGGCGGAAGGCCTTTCGATCGTAACCACCACCTTCATGCCTTCGAAACAGCGGGCTTTGTTGCAATCCGTCGTGGTGAAGAACCTGAGCAGCCGCAGGAAAATGTTCACGCTGGGATTCGATCTTCGCGCAG
>JAJZDO010000942.1 GCA_021805955.1 Acidobacteriota bacterium | reverse complement strand
TTATGTTCTTGATCGGATGGTCTCTGAGCGTGTTGCGAAAGAGTTCCTTGAGCCTGTCTGCGATCTCTCTGTCGGATGGAGCGCTGTCTGGCAGAGTCGGATCAGGTGGTGCAAGAAGACTGTGAACGGCAATTGGGTCGGTGCGGAGGAGAAGGCAGATGGTTACAGGATCCGGTTGCCATGCCCTGTACTCGGTGACGCTCGTTCTGGGCAGCGTGAGGTGAAGATCGACGAACAGTTCCCGGTTCGACGCGGAGGCTCTGGCGAGGACATCCTGCATGGCTCGCACCAGAGCGACAATCGACGGGATGCTGCAGAGTCCGCCGTAAAGAATGGCCGATGCCACCACCGGCACAGGCGTTGCAATCGGGCGATAACGATCTGGGTTCTTCCAGCTATCGTCTCCCAGCCAGCGATCCAGCCAGCGCTGCCACTCCCGATAGCGGCAGAGGAGGTGAGCAAAATCGGAGGAGATGGGATTCCTCGCGTATCGAGGCAGGACAGGAATTCTGGGAAATGCCAGAGCATGAAGATGACGCATCGCCCAGGCGGAAACCACCTTGCGCAACACGAGCAGCAGCCTGCGAATCGTTGCCGGGTCGCCGATCTCTTTCGCGATCAAGCTTTCCAGTCGGCGCATATCCCGCGCCTTCCATGTGCCGTTCCCACTACCCAGAAGGATGAGTCCAACTTGACAGTCGTGTTGCAACAAAAAGTCGTGGAGCTTCTGAAGCGCACGCAACTCGGAGGACGTGAGATCGAGATGAGCTGTTTGCAACAATGCGTTTTCTGCTGCCGGTGGCGGCTCGGAGTGCAGTTCCGTCATGCGATCATCTCCATCGGAATCGGTTCGAAGCCGAGTTGCGCCAGCAATGCATCCAAGCGAGAACCAAGCTCCTGGAAGTAGCTGGAGTAGGAAAACGAGGAGTAGGGTCCCCACGGCTCTTCCCCGCGGAAGTGGTGACTCATCCAACAGTCGGCAAACTCAGGAGCGAATGTGCCATGGATCGAGCCAGAGGCATGCATTCCCTGCTCGAGGAACTCCGTGCGCATGAAGCGACGAGGAAAGTTGGCTGGAAATGGAAATTGATTTCCGACGACCTGTTGCATGGTCCGGGGGCGAACGCGAACGGGCTGAAGCTTCCCACTCCTGGAAACCCTCAAAAAGTAGCACGGCAAATTTCGCGATGGCTTCGGGAGATCATAGCGCACACGCAGACGATCCAGGTAATGCGCGTAGTGTTGCATTTGTTCCCAGACTGTTTCGGGAACCCAAATCAGTCTGCGCTTATAGTTGTTGCCGGAATCTTTATCAGCGATAGTGGATAGGCGCGTCGCCTCGTCGAACTCGCCGAGATGGACATAAGGAGTTAGAATTCCCCGCGTGCCGACGCAGAACATCTGCGCCCAGACACTATAGATCGAGTACCAGTTGTGTCGGAGGACGAGTTCGGCTTTCGCATGATCCTCGTCCAACAACTGCACTTGCCGCAGCATCCTGCGCCTCAGCAAGTCCACTGCCCGGCGAGTTGCGTCGATGGTAGGACACAGCCGACTGCCGACGGAATAGCGAGCTGTCGACGAGGCGGGTGGAAGATGAGTCGTTCGCCTCCACCCTGCCTGATCCAGTTCGCGGATCATGCTCTGCACCGCGGTCTGGTGCAAGGCAATCAGGCGATCGACAGACGGAGTGGCGTAGAAGAGCCGGGCAGATGCCAGATAGTGCTCGGTCCGGGTAATGATCGCGGCGGCTGCAATATCGCCACCAGAACACTCGATGATGCGCTGGAACAAGGCTGCGCTCAGTCGGCCAGGCGTGACGCGTCCGGTTTCGTCTATTCGATGAAGCAGCGACTTGAGCTGGCGCTCGTACCAGTCAGAATCCCGCTGAAACAGCCGTGTGGCACTTATTGGAAGAGGTTCCTGCTGTGTGCTACTCGTGGTCCTGAGAACATCCAGGATGACCGCTTGGGCACCGCCAAAATCGGCGAATTCGAGGAAGTCCACGCGCTCGCGGTCGCCTGGAGGCGAATCCATCGTCGAGTGATATTCCGGCGTCGATGCCTGCACACGCCACGCCGCGCTGGTTGAGTTAGCACTGCGATTGAAATGGATACAGATGGAAAGCTCCGCATCGGGCGGTGTTGTGCCCGACGAGTACACCGCCATAGAGAGACACTGCTTCAGCGATAGTCCGGTCCAAAGCATGCACTCGGCCAGCGCTCGCAGCTCGAGCAAGCCGTGCTCGCTGATCTCTGGATCATCGACGCTGGCAAGGCTGTTGAGCGCTCTCGCAATCTCGATCATCGAGAGCGTATCCCACGACCATGGAAGGAGCTGATTGGCCTTTTCCGGCGCTCCGGCACGGGTAATTCCCGCGATCAGCTCGTTGTCGGCAAACTCCACCGTGTTGTCCGGACCCGGTTCGTACGGATATTCGCCAGCGTCAAGGAGCGCGCGCTTTTCTGGACTGGATCGATCTCCCGTCGCTTGAACATGGAGCCCTCCGACGGTGGCTCCGTCATCATCCGGATCGCTGAAATGGACGACGAATTGACTCGGGTGGTCTGTACAGTCATCATCGGTCGGAGGATCATCCCTCACGCCGGACGCCTCAATCGTCGCAACCTCTGATCCACGGTCAGCGGCTTGACGGTCAAAGGTGACAAGACGAAATGTATCCGGGTTAGCACCCCAGCGGAGAAACCACAGGATGCGCTTGACGGTCGCAATGACAGCTTCGTATGTGTCCCGCGTCTCTTGTGTCGTATCAGTGGATGCCACTTCTACTTCTTCGGAGCGAAGCCCAAAGGTTTCCCAAAGTTCGCCGATGTAGTGGCTCGTATGACGAACACACGGGAAGTTGGCCACTGCAGAACGCCACGGCTCTCGCTTGCGTTCAAATCGCCAACAACATACGGCTGGTGAGTACAGCCGATCCTGCAGCTTTTCCCGAGGTTCACCACCAAGCTCGATGGTGCGTCGTTCGTGACGGAGAATCGCTGCATGTGCGGCAAGCATCTGCGCCTGCAGCGTCAGAAATCTTCTGTATATATCTTTCGTCCACTCCGAAGGTCCACGGTCCCAGAGCAGGCAATACAGCCGATGCTCCTGCGCATTCCTGCCAAGGACGGGATTTCGACCGGCAGTGGCGAGGAAACCCGATCTCAGCTCCTCCTGCCCGCCGGAAAAGAGTCGATTCGCAAGCGATTCCGGATCAGCCAGCAGCCAGTCGAGCAGCGGTTCCCATATTGCAATTGTCGGATGCTGATCCCGAAAAGCACCATCGTCTGCCTGTAAATGCAGAATCTCGCGGATGCGCCTGGCGATGTGTATCAGGCCGCTGAGTTCCGGCTCGGCCTGAATCTCCCAAAGCATCTCGGCAAGCACGCGGTGATTTCTGCCATCATCCTTTGCAAGATCGAGAAGCCTCGATATGGCTTCATCTCCCGCCCAACGAATAAGATCATCCGGAATTTGTATCGAGCTCGATGGCATCGCTGAAACCCTTCACTTTTCTGCGCTATTTCATGCTGGCTTTGATCGCGACAACTTCTGACTTTTTTCAGTACTCGCATCCCAACTCACAGGCTTGCCTTCTTGATCGATCCGTACCAGTTCCCGAGTACGTTTCCCGGTCTGCTTCCATCCGATGACCCCGGACTCGGTTTGCTGCCGCAAGGCCTCCTCCGGGCAGTACACCAAATATGTAGTCGGCTCTGTATATGGCGGATCGCCGCGCCGCAGAACCGTGATGTATCCCTTGTCTTCCAGCTCGTCGAGCTGTCTGCGGATCTCTCTGCGTAGCATTTCTTTCTGTTTTCGATTCCATCTTCTACCAGCGGTCAGAATGTCCAGTATTTCCGCCCCGCCAATGCGTACCTCGCAGCATCCTTGATCCGCGAGCCGCGGAGCAAAAACCATGCGGTACAGCCTACCGTCGCCATATCCGAGTGCCTCCTCCCCGTCGCGGATCGTATGGACCGCTCCGCTGCGCGTGTCCTCGGGTCTTGGTTTTTGCCGGGGCACACCGGTCGCCAGATCTGCGAGATCGAGCCTGGCGGAGTCGTCGCTATGCGAAATCGCCGACACTGATCCTTGACCATCCTCCGGCGCGAAGAGTAAGGAAGCGGCAGCAGATTCCGCTGAGGCTACGCTCGATCCGGACTGTCGGCGGTCGACAGTTGTGCGCTTGCGCCGCGACAGGTTCTTGGTGCGTGGCTGCTCGCTGTCTGCGTTGTCTGTTGCCGCCGAAGTAGTGCCGCAGGGCAAATCCATTTTTGCGAAAAGTGATGGTGTGAAGCTCAGATCGTTTCTTTTCATACTTGTTTCCCGTCCCCCAAAGTTATTTAGCGCCTGAAAATTGCTCGTGCACCATAGGCTGCTGGCTTTGGCTGAAACTGAAGGTATCGCAGAGCCGGAAAATAGAGAAGGTCATAGCTGAAAAAAAACCGAAACTTTAGTTTTAAATTGCATTTTTCTGGGCAAGTTGGTTCAAGCCACGCAGAATTGGACTTACCATTTGTTGGCAGGCACTATTTCTGTGGAATTAGAGAGAAACTCCTGCGGGGCGCGATCTCAAGGTTGCGTGGACTTGAAGTGCATTTCTGCGGGGGGGCGAATTGGTTCTGCCGTTCCTGCGAAATTGGACTTTCTGGAATTCTGCTGGCTCTGATCCACGG
>JAJZDO010000259.1 GCA_021805955.1 Acidobacteriota bacterium | reverse complement strand
AGTGACATGATCGGGCATCTTTCGGAGGTACTACTCCATCCGAAGGGGAAGAAGGCTGTCTGCGCACACCGCGTTCAGCGAGGAAATGCTGTCTGAAAACAAAGCTCGACGGTCTCGATGCGGAGTGAACTCGCTCCAATTTCCCATGCTAGCACGCAAGCCACCGCCGCCCCCTCGCCGCGGAAGCGGACCCGAGCCAGGCTCGTACCCCGCGATGGTATATTGATGGTAACGTCCTGCTGCTTTGGCCGAACGAAACGTCCGTTGATCGCCGGGAGATCAAAACTGCCAGGATGCGTCGAATTCATGCCTTTGCCCTTTCATCGTTTTATCGATCGGGATCCCTGCAACGCCGCAAGCCGGTCCGCGCATCCATGCGCTGGTCTGCCTGAATCTCCGTTGCGACACCCTGTGTCTCGTTTACCTGTCTTACGCATCTCGTGCGTTTTCGGCTGGTTTTGCCTCCTCATCGTTTGCTTCGCGGTGCAGGGAGCGTTGTCTCCGCTGCGCGCCGAGTCCGCAAAAAGCTATTTCAAACACGGGAAGCAAGCCGAGATTCGCGAAGACTACATCACCGCGTATCAGGATTACCGGCAGGCGTGGCTCGAAAAACCGAAGGACATGGAATACAAGGAGTCGTATCAGCGGCTCAAGTACCAGGCGGCTTTCCAATACGTAACCATGGGCCGGAAGTTGCGCGATCAGGGCCAGTTGAACGATGCGCTGACCGATTTTTTGCGCGCAATTGAAATCGATCCCAGCAATGAGGCTGCCCAGCAGGAGGCGCGGCGGACGCAGACTCTTATCGACGGCAAGACCGCATTGCAGCCGAGATCGGACCAGATGGCCGTCACTTCGGCCCAGAACCAGCAGGAACTGCAGGAACTGAGCGGACCGCTTCAGTTGAAGCCAATCTCCAACGAACCGATCACCATTCACATGGTGGCCGACACGAAAGTGATCTATCAGACGATTGGCAAACTTGCCGGCATCAACATTCTGTTCGACCCCGATTACACTTCAAAGCGCATCCCCATCGACTTGGACCGTGTCACGCTGTACGACGCTCTTCGCAGCATCGCGTTCGTATCGCAGACCTTCTGGAGACCCGTGACCGCGGACACGATTTTCGTAGCGGCGGACACCCGCCAAAAGCGCGCGGAACTGGAAGAACAGGCGGTGCAGACCTTTTATCTGGGCAACATCACTCAGGCAAATGACCTGAACGAAGTCCTGAATGCGGTGCGGAATCTGATGGACACCACCGTCAAAATGCAGGCCGTTCCCAGCCAGAACGCCATCGTCATGCGCGGAAGTCCGGACCAGCTGCTGTTGGCGCAAAAGATCATCGACGATCTGGATAAGGCCAAGCCGGAAGTGGTCGTCGATATCGCCGTTCTCGAAGTCAATAAAGACCTGCTGCGAAACATCGGACTGCAGTTGCCCGGCTCCATCGGCGTGCAGTTGCAAAGCTCGACGGCAGCCACGACAGCGGCCACGACGACCCCCACCACGGGCATCACTGGCACCGCGGGAACCGCCCCCAACCTGACGATGAACGATTTAGCCAATCTGAACGGAACGAATTTCGGCATTACCATCGGCCCGGCCACGCTGAACATGCTGTTGACCGATTCCGACACGCGGGTCCTGCAAAATCCGCAGATTCGCGCGGTGGACGGTGAAAAGGCCACCCTCAAGATCGGATCGAAAGTCCCGATTGCCACCGGTTCCTTCTCGCCCGGCGCCGGCATCGCCGCGGCCGGTATCAGTCCGCTGGTCAGCACACAGTTTTCCTACATCGATGTTGGCGTGAATATCGACATGCAGCCGACGATCCACTATGACGGCGATGTTTCGATGAAGCTCCATATCGTCGTTTCCAACATCACCAGCTACAGCAATCTGGGCGGCATCGAGCAGCCTGTCATCGGGCAGCAGGACCTGCAACAAGTGATCCGCATGAGGGAAGGCTCGGCTAACCTGCTGGGAGGCATTCTTCAACACTCGGAAAGTCTCACGGTTGGAGGCACTCCTGGGCTGGGAGAAATTCCTCTTCTTAAATACCTGTTCAGTTCCCAGCAGACCGAAACCGTCAACGATGAGATCGTTTTCGTGTTGATTCCCCATCTTGTGCGGAGCATCAATCTGAGCCCGCTCAACCTGCGCACCATCGATACCGGAACGAGCGCCAACGTAAGTTTGCGCATGGACCCGGCCACTGCGGGAATGTCGTCGGCTGCCATCACGCGCACCGGCCAGCCGCCGCTTACTTTTGAGCCGAGCACCCCGCCGCCGCCGACAGCCGCGGAGGCAGCCAGCCAGTTCGCGCAGAACATGAAGACTACGGCGGAGAACTCACCCGGCACGCCCGCGGGCGGCTCCCCGCTCGAACTTTCCTTCTCTCCGCAACAGAGTGTCCACAAGGTGGGGACCACCTTTCAGATGCAGTTGGATTTGAGCGGCGGTCACGACGTTTTCTCGGTGCCCATGCAGTTGCACTATGATCCCAACGTGCTCAGCCTGATCAATGTCGATACCGGAAGCCTGCTGGCGAAAGATGGCCAGACGACCGCTCTGGTCCATCGCGATGATGGCAACGGGAATGTCACGATCAGCACTTCGCGGCCACCCGGAGTCAAGGGTATCACTGGCAACGGAGACCTCTGCTCGCTTACCTTCCAGGCCAAGGCCCCGGGCGACGCCACGGTTCAGGTCATCAAATCCGCTGCCCGCAACAGCGCGCAAACGATCCTGCCCGTCCTTGCGGGCTCCCCCGCCGTCGTACATGTGCAGTAAGCTGGGATAGTAGGGAGCGCTTCGCAATGAAGTTGAACAATCTCGATGCGGATCGCTGTCGCGGCGGTCATTGCCGCGAGCGTGGTACTGCCGCGGAAATTCCCAGGGAGCAACCCTTAGGCATGAAGACCGCCTGCCGCGTTCTCCCGTTCCCTCGACAAAAGACAAGGGGCCGAGGGCAACAGGGACTGACGCTGGTCGAGTTGATTGTCACCATCGCCATCCTTGCTATTCTGGCATCGGTTGCCTATCCGATTGCGCGGTTCCAGATCCAGCGGCAAAAGGAGCAGGTTCTGCGCGACGATCTTTGGCAGATGAGGCATGCCATCGACAAATATAAAGACGCCGCCGATCGCCAGGCCTTTCAAACCTCGATCGACAGCTATGGATATCCGCCGGACCTGGACACTCTGGTCAATGGCGTGGATGTACAAGGGCACAAGGTGAAATTTCTACGGTCAATTCCCATAGATCCCATGACGGGCAAACAGGATTGGGTGCTGCGCTCCATGCAGGACGATCCGGATAGCGATTCCTGGGGCGGTCAGAACGTGTTCGACGTGCATTCGGCCTCCGACGGCACGGCGCTGGATGGAACAAAGTACAACACATGGTAACTGTGAGCCAAACGATATCGCGCCAATTCCGCACCTTGCGTTTCAAAGCAGGAACCTGGAATCCGTTTGCGAATGCTCACCAGATCGATCGGCGCCAGCGCGGCTTTACGCTGGTGGAGCTGATGGTCGTCATGCTCATCATTTCCATCCTGCTGGCCGTCGCCGTGCCCAGCTATATCTCTGCCATCCGCAGCGCGAGAGAGGCGGCGCTGCGCCAGGACCTGCATACCATGCGGGACGCGATCGAGCAGTACACGGAAGATAAACAGGCAGCTCCGCAGTCTCTGGACGATCTGGTGCAGGCCGGTTACCTGAAATCGCTTCCCGTCGATCCCATGACACACAGCGACACCACCTGGGTCCCGGACGAGTCGGACTCCTACAGCAGTGTCGATCAGTCGCAGACCGGAATCGACGACGTCCACAGCGGTTCCGACCTGGTCGGCAGCAACGGCACTCCCTATTCGCAATGGTGATGGGATGGGAAAACCGGACACTGCAATCGATTTTGACCGGAAGCTGGGCTCTCAACCCCGTCAGGCCGCCGTCCATCGAACCTATCGACACATGCAAGCCAATGCAGCCGAGCGATTTCACAATCCCGCTGCCGACAATCTTGCGGGCGGCTGATTGTATGCGCGGGTTTCGCAACGGAGGGCGCGGAACTGGCGCTGGCTTCGACCATCGCTGGCGGCGCGTTTCTAGGCATCGATTCCTCCTCGGAATATCTGAAGGCTGCCGTTCGCAACGGCTGCTGCGATTTCATGGTGAACACGCTCGATGAATCGCTGCGGGTGCTGAAAAATGAACTGCGCAAGCAAACGGCGCTGTCCGTTGGCTTGCTCGGGCTCGCTTCAGATATTTTCCCGGCCATGGTGGAACGCGGCGTCCACCCGGATTTGATTGCGGAGGCATCGCCGCAGCAGAGCGAGGACGATGCATCCATCCCTCGCCAGGTTCCTCTGCTGTGCGTACTGGGGTTGCAACCGGAGGAGTTGAACAAATTACTGAGCAGCTTCCAGAACGAAGCGTCTACCGGGAGGTTTCAAGCGGCCGCTGCTATCGACTGGCAAACCGCAGACGGATCGAAGCATTCGATTGCATTGCAGCCGCGGTGAAGAATCGCGAGACCAGCGCGAGTCACGAATCTGCGGCCGGGGAACTCCCATTCGCATTCGAGCGGATTTACAGATACTGTATTCAAAAAATGAGATGAGTCATTCTTCGGTCGCCGCGGCGACCGAAGAATCCAGAGGGTGATGGCAGAG
>JAJZDO010001108.1 GCA_021805955.1 Acidobacteriota bacterium | reverse complement strand
TGCGCAGGTGGCTTGCGGCTTCGGCACGGCCTACGAAGGGCTGGAGAAAATCGGACTCAGCGGAAATGATGCCGTGCTCATCACTGGTCTCGGCCCGGTCGGGCTCGCTGCCGCCGCGCTCTGCCGCAAATTGGGTGCTCAGCGAATTTTTGGCATTGACCTTTTGCCGGGCCGACTGCAGTTGGCCCGCGATCTTGGCCTATGCGATGAAGCTATTCCGTTCGGCCCGGAGAATGTTTCTGAAATTTTGGCGCTGACCGCGGGGCACGGAGTCGAGCGCGCCATCGAATGTTCCGGCCACCACGAGGCGCGCGCCACAGCCATCCGCGCCACCCGCCGCTGGGGTCGCATTGTCCTGCTAGGAGAAGGCGGTACAGTTCAGTTCCAGCCATCCGCCGATCTCATGCATGACCAGAAGACGATCTACGGCTCCTGGGTCACGTCCATCTGGAAAATGGAAGAACTCGTCGAGCGTCTCGTGCGCTGGCAACTGTTTCCATCGCGCCTTGTCACCCACCGCTTTCCGCTCGCCCGCGTCGATGAAGCCTATGCTCTGATGGCCTCCGGTCGCTGTGGCAAAGTCGCTGTCTGTTTCGATGAGGAGCTTCGCTAGATGCTGAAAGGAATCTCGCCCGCAGTCAGTCCCGACCTACTCAAGATCTTGTGTGAAATGGGGCACGGAGATGAAATTGTGCTCGCCGACTCGAACTTTCCCGGCGCAAGCATCGCAAAGCGCTTCGTCCGCGCCGATGGGTTGCCGATCAAGACCATTCTCGAAGCCATCCTTCCACTCTTTGTGCTGGACCGCTATGCCGATCCACTCATCATGATGCAGGCGGTTTCCGGCGACAAGCTCGATCCCGCGGTGGAAGCGGATTATATGCAGGTTGTGCGGCGCCATCAACCGGATGCGGCTGCGCCCGTCCGCGTCGAAAGAAATGCATTCTACGAGCGCGCAAGCCATGCCTTCTGCGTCGTCATGACGGGTGAACTGCGCGTTTACGGCAATCTCATTCTCAAGAAGGGCGTCATTACATAGCCCGAAAAAATACAGTAGCTTTATTTCGAGGAGAAGCATTGATGCAACGGAGAGATTTCTGCAAACTGATGGCAGCTGCGGCAGCCGGAACGGCTGTGCCGGGCGTGGGGCGAACAGAGGACGCGACGCAATCGTCAATATTCCATGCCTTCGACACTTTTACCGAAGACTACGCCAATTTTTGTGCGACGCCGGCGGACCGGAGAATTTTCTATGCGCTGCAAAATGGAAAATTTGCCAAAGAAAAACTTGACGAAAGAGGGTGGCAGCCGACCGGCTGGGGTAAGCCTCCGAGTCTGCCCATTCCGGGCGGATCATGGGATGGCGTGCCCATGGATTCTCCAATCGCCGACTTAGGTGGGAGCGGGCCATACAAGCCCACGTGGGATTCCTTGCTGCAGTACGATGTCCCGGAGTGGTATCGCGATGCTAAGTTCGGTATTTGGGGCCATTGGAGCCCACAGTGCGTACCGGAGGCGGGAGATTGGTATGCGCGCCAAATGTACATGCAGAATTCCGCCGATTCCGACGACTATAACTATCAATTGGAACATTATGGTCATCCTTCCCGCTTCGGATACAAAGACTTGTGCCCCCAGTGGACGCTGCTCAACTGGGAGCCCGATGATCTGATCGAGCGTTATAAAAAAGCAGGCGCGCGGCTGTTTATTGCGTTGGCCAACCATCATGACGGCTTTGATACCTGGGACTCGAAACATCAGCCATGGAATGCCGCCAGCATCGGCCCCCATCGCGATGTTGTCGGCATTTGGGCGGCAGCGGCGCGCAAGCAGGGGATGCGATTCGGCGTCACTGTCCACCAGGCGCGCAACTGGTGGTGGTTTCAGACATCCCATGGCGCTGACAAAACCGGGCCCCTCGCGGGCGTTCCGTATGATGGCGATCTCACCGCAGCCGAGGGCAAAGGGCAATGGTGGCAGGGGTTTGATCCGCAGCGGCTCTACGGGGCCAAGCACCCCACCGATGCGTTGCCTGACATTTCCTATGTGAAGAACTTCTACGACCGCACTCGCGATTTGATCGATCAGCACGATCCCGATTTGCTCTACTTCGACAATTCGCTGCTTCCACTGGGATGGGGCGGCATGAACATCGGCTCGTACTTCTACAACCACAATCTGACGACCCACGGCGGAAAGCTGGAAGCCGTCATCAATGTCAAACAGGTACCGGACCGCCTGGCAAAGGCGTTGGTGGCCGACTACGAACGCGGTCTCACCAGCCAGATCATGCAGTATCCTTGGCAGTCTGAGACCTGTATCGGCGACTGGCATTACAACCGCGCGCTCTTCGATAAGCCGGGGAAATACGGCGGCTATCTGCAGCCCCAGGACGTCATCCACTGGCTGATCGACACGGTGAGCAAGAACGGCACGTTCATCCTGAATATCCCTGGCAAGCCTGACGGCACCATCGACAGCAAGGAAATCGCTGTGCTCGATGGGATTACCGACTGGATGCAGGTGAATGGCGAGGCCATCTACGCAACTCGACCATGGAAGATCTTCGGCGAAGGCCCGGACATGGTGAAAAGCGGCTCCTTTCAAGGTACCAGCGTAAGTAAGCTGGGTTCCCAGGACATTCGATTCACGCGCAACAAAGCGAATACGGCGGTCTATGCGATTATCCTGGGATGGCCTGGAAAAGAGGCAGCCATTCATGCGTTGGGAACATCCAGTCCGCAGGCTCCGCCCAAAGTCGCGAATGTAGAATTGCTGGGGTATCAGGGGAGGGTCAGGTTTCAGCAGAGTTCGTCCGCGCTGCGCGTCGAGCTTCCCGCGCTGCAACCATCCGACTACGCAATCGCCCTGAAAGTTTCTTTTGCGTAAACTTCTGTCGTCCGATGATCCACGCGTTCCGGAACGATTTCGCTCCAGTGCGTTCCTGTCGCCGGAGAGAGAACCTCGCGTAGACAAAATCGACACGCGAGATAAATCGGTTGAGCCGTCCCTATGCGCATAATCACAGTTACAAACAAAATGTTTTAGGAGTAGCCATGTTTTCGCGACAAATATCTCTGCTAGTGTTACTCCTTTGTCTCACGATCTGCACGGCAGTAGCTTGCGCCCAGGATAATCAAGTCCGCATCAACGAAATTCAGGTCATTGGTACCCACAACAGCTACCACGCCGGCCTGACGCCCAGCACGGCCAAGCTGTTGCAGGAGAAGAACCCGAAAGCTTTCGATGCGCTCAATTACCGGCATCCGTCGCTGACCAGGCAGCTGGACGAAGGCGTGCGTCAGTTGGAAATCGACGTGTTTGCCGACACGAAAGGCGGACTATACGCACATCCCTACAGCGAAAAGATGGTGGCTGCCGCCGGGTTGCCGCCTGACCCGCCGTATGACCAGAATGGTGTGATGGACAGGCCGGGTTTCAAGGTCTTGCACGTGCAGGATATCGATCAGCGCAGCGTATGCGAGCCTTTTACAGGCTGCCTGGCGCAGGTACGTGCGTGGTCAAAGGCGCATCCGCGGCACTTGCCCATTTTTCTACTCATCGAAACCAAGCAGACTCCATTGAAGGTGGACTTCCCATCGGTGCAGCCCGAGCTCTTCACGCCAGAAGTCTTCGATGCGCTGGATAGCGAGATCCGCTCCATCTTTTCGGCAGACGAGCTCATCACCCCGGACGATGTACGCGGCCGCTATCCCACACTGAACGCGGCCGCGCGCGCGGGGCAGTGGCCGACGCTCGCAGAAGCGCGAGGCAAGGTCATGTTCCTGATGGATCAAAGGCCAATGGAACCGGTCTACACCGAAGGTCATCCGAGTCTCCAGGGCCGCGTGCTGTTCACCAACGGAACGCCCGGCGAGCCGGACGCGGCCTTTACCGAGGCCAACGACGAGACGCCCGAAGTCATCGACACACTGATGCGCGACGGCTACCTGGTGCGTACCCGCACCGATGAAAATACGGTGCAGGCGCGCATGAATGACACCACAAGGCGCGATGCGGTCATGAAGAGTGGTGCTCAGATTCTGTCTACCGACTACCCCCGCGGTGAAGCGGCGCCGAGCGGCTTCGCAGTCGAGTTTCCCGGCGGTGTACTGGCGCGTTGCAATCCCATCCTGAAAGCTCCTGGATGCGTCGACGCACTTCTTGAGCCGAAGCGGTAAGAGCCCAGAACATACCGAACGCAATCCGCACCGAGTTGCTTGATCGCGCTGAATGCGCCATCGTGAACGACAGATCCTCCGTTCAGCATAGGATTGACGACGACCTGAAAGGTCGGGGTGGAACGCGACACGATCAGTACCTTGTTTCAATCCACTATGACTTTAGGCGCCCGGTTTGTGCAAGGCAAGCTGTCACCCCCGAAAGAAGTACAATCAGCCACAGGCAGAGCTTGCACGGCCAACCGTATACGCTATGACGAGACAACCGAGTTGACTTATTTCTCTCTGATAGACGACTTTGCATGGAAAGAACTGTAGCCTTGATTTCCTCATGATGCTATCCCTGCCGATTTCGAAGAAGTTACTTTGAGAAATCCAACCTAGTCAGGTTAGCCGTCAATACAGATCTCTTGCTTCACTACTTGCAATTCGCGACGTTGTTCTTAACGTTGGTTGACAGTTCATATTTTGGATAACTAGCAAATGATATGCTGAGTTCAGTTTGGCATGTTGCCCACCTTT
>JAJZDO010000735.1 GCA_021805955.1 Acidobacteriota bacterium | reverse complement strand
GACCCAGAAAAAAATGCGGCAAGGTATTAATGTCTGGGGAGAAGTGTATGATACCGTGCATTGGGCGCACACTCCACTGCGCACACGTTCGCGCGGCTTTGTCTGGTTCTTCTCATTTCTCGCTTGGTACGAGGATATTAAACGTCAGAAACAGAACGTTATTCTGTTGCTCGATGAGCCTGGGCTTTCGCTGCATGGGCGAGCGCAGGCCGACCTTCTCAAGTACTTTGAGGCGGAGTTGTCCGCCCACCAACTGATCTACACCACCCATTCGCCCTTTATGATCGATCCCACAAAATTCGAGCGGGTGCGGATCGTACAAGATTTGGGCATCGACGCGAAGGAGCCGCTACCCAAAGATCAGGACGGCACGAAGGTTCTCACCAACATATTCGACGCCACCGACGACAGCCTGTTTCCGTTGCAAGGCGCGCTTGGTTACGAGATTCAGCAGACACTTTTCATTGGCCCTAATTCGCTTGTGGTCGAAGGTCCAGCCGACATGTTGTTCTTGCGGGCCATGTCCGCCCAGCTTGAGCGCGAGGACCGCACAGGTCTCTCCGAGGATTGGGTGATTACACCCACGGGTGGCAGCGGCAAGGTTCCAGCTTTCGTTTCGCTGCTCGCCCCACAGAAGGGAATGAACGTTGCCACGCTACTCGATATCCAGAACAGTGACCGCGCGTTGATCGAAGGCCTCTATAAGAAGAGGCTACTCAAGAAGAAGCAGGTAGCCACTTATGCTGACTTTGCCGGGACCAATGAGGCGGACGTGGAAGATATGTTCGAGCGAGATTTCTATGTGAGCCTTGTCAATGCCGAGTTTGTCAAAGAATTGAATTCGCCAATTCCAGCATCCGCATTGAACGCCAGGGAGCCACGCACATTACGCGCCATCGAAACCTATCTCCAAGCCAATCCGTTCAAATCCGGCGCGTTCGGCCACTACCGCCCGGCCCGCTATTTTTCAGAGAACGTGGCCATACTCTGGAAGGAGGTTTCGGATGCCACAAAGGACCGCTTCGAGGCCGCCTTCAAGCACCTTAATGCGCTGCTGAAATAGGTTGCGATTATGCCAGTTCGACATGCGCTTGCGCTGTAACAACGTTGTGTCGCCCGGCTTGGCGCTTCAGATTGCGAACGTGGTATTTTTCATGGTAGCTTGTGCAGTCTTACATGAAATATATTGAAAAATAAGAGGTATTTCGCCCTGTTTACCATCGAGTGGGAGTAGGAGTCTAGCGATGAGCGGCGGCCCAGCCCAGGCGCACTGGGACAGCGTGTACACGACCCGCGCAGAGGCGGAGCGCAGCTGGACCGAGCCAGACCCCGCGGTGTCGCTGGAGATGCTGGAGGCCGCGGGCATTCATCCCAACGATGCCATTGTCGATGTGGGCGCGGGAGCGTCGCGGTTGATCGATGGCCTGCTCAATCGCGGCTACTCGGATCTGACTGCGCTGGATCTTTGCCGGACGGCCCTTGAACAGGCGGCCGCGCGTCTGGGTGCGCGAGCGGCGGAGATTTGCTGGGTTGCCGCGGATGTGATGACCTGGCGCCCGGAGCGGCAGTACCGTCTATGGCATGATCGCGCGCTTTTCCATTTTTTTACTGCGGCTGAGGCGCGGCGCGCCTATTGTGAAACCCTGGAACGCGCCGTGATGCCTGGAGGCGGAGTGATCCTTGCAACCTTTGCCGAAGATGGTCCGGAGCGCTGCAGCGGTCTACCTGTGTGCCGCTATTCGGCCAGGGCGCTCGCGCAGGAGCTCGGTTGCGGCTTTTCGCTGGCAGATTCCCGGCGCGTGGAACACTGCACCCCGTGGGGCAGCGTGCAGCCTTTTCAGTACTGCCGTTTCACGCGTGTCTGACAGCAAGATAACCGGCGGCGCTTACCGGTCGGCGACGGCCAGCTGCATGCGTGTGTTCTTCGCGAACACGATGTTATGCCCCGGCTCCAGCCAGCGGCGGGTAATGGATTTTCCCAGCGCAAAATAGGCAAAGCCGGCCGTCATGGCAGGCGTGACAAATGCCATCGACAACCCGCGGGCAACCAGCCCGAAACCGTTGCTGGCAAACCCGGCGTGGCCATTACCCTGATTCGAGTCGAGGGAATTTCCGGCCATGGCGCCCAGCGCGATCGGCGCAAGAAACTTTCCCTGATCCGCGTTGGCCTTGGCGCCGCCTTCGGAATCGACCGTGACGTTCTGGCCTTTGCGGCCTTCGACCGCAGTCATCTGGCCGTGCATTTTTTCAAGGGTACCGTTCGGCAGTTTCACCTTGCGAAAGGTAAAACGCAGCGTGCCGTTATGTCCCAGCTTGCGGGCGGGCTTCGCCTGTGTCACCACGCCCTGCAGCTCAGTGCCCGTCGGCAAAATCACGTGCTGTTTGGATGTGTCGAGGTAGGGTTGCGTCAGCACGGCTTCCACCGGATTGCCTACCTTGTTGGTTGCGGAGCTGAGTGGCGTGACCAGCCGCGCCTCCAGCTTGCCGGGCGGCAGATGTCCTTTGGGCGGCGTCAGCAGTAGCGGTTTCAGCGGCCGCTTTTCCTGGAATTGCAACGGCTGCTCCAATACGGCATCAAACTGCGTTCCCGCCCATATCTCCTGCGGATGATAAGGAAGCTGGCCGTACAGCATCTGCAGCGCTGTGTCTGATTTATGCGGGTCGTGTGCCATTCCCTTCACGCTGTCGATCTTCTGGTGAAGCTGTGCCTTCGCCTTGGCCACCAGACTCTGCTTGTGTTTTGTGGCCGTCATGTTGACGACCGGCGCTGTGCGTTCGGTGGCGCTCGCGGCCAGCGTCCGGAGTTCGCCGTCTGGAAGACGCACGGAAGTGAATGCCAGCGAAGGCGTGTTCATGGGCGTAAAGTCGGCATCCAGAAGATTCCAGAAATGGTCGCGGGAATGTACCGCTTGCAATCCGGTGATTTTTCCCTGAATCTGCGAGCTTTTTGGCAGGACGACATAGTTGCCGGAATAGACATCGTTAATCAGTACGCCCGTAACCGCCTGGCCCTTGCGCATGCGGTACCGCTTGTTGAGTTGCACGCGCAGCGGAATTCCGGTGGGAAGGGTAACGGTCTCAAAGGGAGAAACGGGCGGCGCGGGCTTCACTGCTTGCGGCGCTGGATGCAGCCCGGTCACAGGCCGCTTGCGCAGCGTGGGAGCCGGTTTTTGCTGCGCGCTTGCCGAAAGCCCAAGAGCCAGCGGAAGCATCAGAAGTGTCCACTTGCCGCGGTGAGTAGATTTCAGGAAATGCATCGTCTCTTTTCGACGGCCGTCTCTTTCATTTGGATGCAACCAAGGCAGAGGCCTTGCCGGGAAGGCGAGTGTGATAGCGTTTCCGCATGGCGGCGAACCTGCGGTTTTCAACAGCGATGGAAGCACTGGTCCTGATGGCCACCGAGCCGGCTCAGTATCGCACCTCCCACGCGCTGGCGAAGGCGCTGGCAACCAACCCTGTGGTGATCCGGCGCCTGCTGGCAGCGTTGAGCCGCGCCGGCCTGGTGGCCAACACCAAAGGGCCAGGCGGCGGTACGCGTCTCACACGCCCCGCAAAACAGATCAGCCTGCGCGATGTGTACCGGGCATTCGGCCCGGCGGAGCTCCTTCATCGGCCGGTCAAACATGATGGCGGCCCTGAAAAAGAGGTTCGCAAGGCAATTTTTGCAGCCTTGCGCAAAGCCGAAAAATCGTTTGAGCAAGAGTTAGACGCGATCACCCTGAATCAGGTCATCAAGCGCGCGGGGTTAAAAGCAGCAAAAGTGGCGCGGACCGGCATTGCAGGGGAAGAGGAAGTCGAGCCGACGATCGCGACAAAGCTGGAATCCTCCTAACCTCGTTACAACATTTGGGTTTGATCGGGATTTATATATACCCATATGAGGTCGTCGGGAGTCCAAGCGGGAGCAAAATAATTAAAACTCGACCTTAGGATGATATGCGTCGATTGCTTGCCGGGTTGTTTGTTGCGTGCTTGGCGGCCACTCTGCCGTCGTTTGCTGAATCGACGGACGGGTTTGTGACCCAGATCGTCTCGCGCGCCTCGTTCGAGGTCGGCGTACTGCACGTTACGGTTGCCGACGGAGCGGCTTGCGCAGTTCGTACCATCTACACGCGCAACGAGTTCTCCAATAGGAGATCGCACCTTGGCCCGCTTTACTTCACAAAAGGTCCCGCGAGACGCTCCGTCGTTTTGCAGACAGCGTCCATTTCGTGTAACGAGCTCCATCTGACAGTCGGAGATCGCGTCCATCTCGTAGGGACCAGTCAGAAATCGGCCTTCTTCAGCGCATCGCAAATCATAAGATATGTTGTGCGCTTCGCTGTTCCCGGGAGCAAGAAACTTAGGGGCCTGGCTCTGTTAGAGTCGAGTGCCTACATGACCCTTGAACCTTCTGGCTGGAGTGGCAGTGTATGGCTTGATGGATACCCAATCCGGATCTCGCCACAAACCCGGTTGCTTTCAGAACCATCTGCCACCGCTTTGTCAGGAAAACTGCGGAAGGATGGCACGATCCAGCGGAAGTATGCGCCTCCGATTGCGGTTTTGCCGTCGGATGGTGGCGCTATAGATGGCCTGCTCAAGCCGAATACATGGGTAAGCTATCAGGCGAATCGCAGCGACGATGGAAACATCGTCGCGACGCAGCTTCGTTTCTGGCCGAACATACCGCAACCCATGAAGGCTGTTGTTTGTTGCCGATACTTTCGGCATTATGCCTGTAA
>JAJZDO010000430.1 GCA_021805955.1 Acidobacteriota bacterium | reverse complement strand
CGGACGCGCAGCCTGATTCTGCTCCACGTGGGAGGGCGGGCGATGGACGGCCAACTCTCCGGCATTCATGGCGCGCATCTGGGCCACATCGCTTATATTTCGACCGATACGACGCACCAGACGATCCACTACGTAGCGAAGACCGAGGCCAATGGTGCAGTGACGGAATATATGGACACGGATGCGAAACACGCCAAGGTGGGCGCGCTTCGCACCATGGTCTGTACGGACTGCCATAACCGCGTGGCCCACTCGTTTGAGACGCCGGAAAAGGCTGTAAACAGGAGTATGCTGGCTGGCGTTATCAGTCCGGACCTTCCTTACATTCATAAGGAATCGATCGCTTTACTGAAAGCTCCCTACGCCAGCAGGCAGCAGGCGCAGGAAGAGATCGCCGCCAATCTTGCCCGGTTCTATCAGACGAACTATCCGCAGATCTGGCAGGCCAACCCATACAAGATCACGCAGGCAGCCGGGCAACTGACCGTGTTGTGGAGTCAGAATGTCTTTCCATTCATGCAGGTCACCTGGGGCACACATCCGAATAATCTGGGCCACAACGACTACCCGGGGTGTACACGGTGCCATGATGGCAGTCATAACACGGCTTCGGGCAAGTCGATTTCAAGCGACTGCTCCACCTGCCATAATGTGCTGACGATTGACTCTACCAATCGCAAGCAGATTGCCGACCTGGGCGTACAGTAGTCGCGCTGCGGCTGGCTTGCGAGCCAGGGTTCGGGAATCAATGACGGGGTCAGTGTCGAGGCAAGCGTCGGGATCGGGTATTCAGCCATTGCCGGTCGGGATTCGGCTGGGGTCGGTGGTCTCCGATCAGGAATTTCGATCAGAATCGGACATTCCAGGCGCATTTTCCGCGCTGCGAGTGCATTGTCCCCGGTGCAATTGTGATGCTGCAATGAAAATGACAGCAGAGATGCAACGCTTTCCCAGGTCTGGGCATCGGAACCTTCAGCAAAAGAAAGCGGTTTGCATCGCGAAGCTCCGGCTATCCCGGAGGCGAACGCGGGCTTCCCAACGCAGAGCAGACAAATGCAGCAGGCCTAAGGTCCGGGGTGATGGAGTGGCCAAGCCTGTCGCAGCATGAACTGAGACAGCATATGAGCAGTGAGCGGGACCAGAGCGGCATGATGAGGATCACGACCGGGCGGAAAGTCAGCGGCCTGAGTGCATGGCGCGCTTTGGCGGTGCTGCTTGCGCTTTCGGTGGTGGCGTGGGGAGTAGCTTACAAGGCCTCTCTCTACTCTTCTCGGAGTGTGGCGCAGCACGCGATTCCGCCGACCCGGCTGTTGGCTCATCGGGCATGTCTGGAACGCAGCGGCGTGCTGGCTGGCCAGGTCATACGGCCTGCGCCTCGGGTATCCAGCGGAGTGGCTGAATCGGTGGTGGATCCGGGGGATCTGGCCATGCGGTTCCCTGCGGGTCTGGTTGCCGGCTCCGGCAGGATTTTCGATGTGCGCGTGGGGGCATATCGTCTGAGGCTGCCGCGCCCGCCGCCCGCACTGGCCTAGGTCGCCGACGGTTTGGCGTTCGCGGCCCTGGCGGATCAGGTATCTGCATCCAGTCGCATTGATTTCTGCAAATTTTCATTCCCGCTTTTGAAAGGTGGACACGTGTTTCGCAAGCGTTCTTTTTGGATTGTGCTACTGATTGTGTTGGCGATTGTGGCCGTAGTGTTGATACGCAGCCGCAAGCCTGCGGAAGGGCCAGAGAAGGCATTGACGGCTCCGGTTGCGGTGGCGAAACAGGGCGACCTGACGGCGCAGCTTCAAGTGGCCGGCCAGTTTATCCCGTATCAGAATGTCGATGTGCACGCCAAGGTATCCGGCTATGTGCGATGGATCAAGGTGGATATTGGCGATATCGTGCACACGAATGAGGTGATGGCGAAGCTGGAAGTGCCGGAGTTGCGCGATCAGTTGGCTGAGAGCAAGGCCGCAGTGCAGCACGCTCAGGCGCAGGTGATCCGCGAGAAGGATGAAGTGGCGCATGCCGATGCGGCATACCGCGCGATTCACCTGAACTATACGCGTCTGGCGGAGGCCGCCAAGGAGCGGCCCGGCCTGATTGCGCAGCAGGAGATCGATGACTATCAGGCGCGTGACCTGGAAGCGGCGGCCAAGATTGACGTGGCCAAGGCTGCGTATGAAGCCGCGCAGCAGCAGTTGAGCCTGGCGCGATCCAATCAGGACCGCGTGGCCGCGCTGTATTCGTATACCGATATCGTTTCGCCGTTCAACGGGGTGGTGACTTTCCGCTATGCGGATACAGGTACGCTGGTGCCTGCTGGAACAAGCTCGAGCGGAACCAGTACGAATACGGAGTCGATGCCGGTGGTGAAGGTCGCGCAGAGCGACCTGCTGCGACTGCGCATGCCGGTGCCGGAGTCCGATGTACCCTACATCGACATTGGCGGCCATGTAGATGTGCACGTAGACGCGACGGGAAAGGTGTTCCCAGGAAAGATCATCCGCTTCACGCGCGCGCTCGATCCCTCGACGCGTACCATGCTCACCGAAGTCGATGTGCCGAATCCGAAGCTGACTTTGACGCCGGGCATGTACGCGGAGACAACGTTCTTTTTGAAGACAAAGCATGATGCGATCTACGTTCCTGCGCAGGCGGTAGTGACGTCGGGCAACAGCTACTACATTCTGGTGTTGAACAAGACAAATCATGTGGAGAAGCGGATTGTGCATTTGGGCATCGAGACGCCAAACAGGACAGAGATCATCGATGGCGGAGTGAAGCCCGGAGAAAGCGTGATTGCCTCGGGCCAGGATAATTATCGCGAGGGGGATCTGATCGATCCGCGTCCTGCCTTTATTCCGACCACGGCGCAGGAGGACGGCAACTAATGTCCTCGTTTGCCATTCGATATCCCTTTTTCATTCTGATGTTCTGCTTGATGATCGTGGTAGTGGGCATTACCACGGTCGCCAGAATGCCGGTTGATCTGTTTCCCGAGATCAATATCCCTGTGGTGGTGGTTGCAACGTTCTACGCTGGCATGCCGCCGCAGCAGATCGAAGCTGACATCACCGATACTTACGAACGATTTTTCACGCTGGGCAGCAATATTGAACATATCGAGTCGCGCTCGCTGACGGGCGTGAGTCTGATCAAGGTGTACTTCCAGCCCGGCACGGATCCGAATGCGGCGGTGAGCAGCATCTCCGGTCTGGCGCTGGCGGATCTTCGGCGTCTGCCGCCGGGAACGCTGCCGCCGGTGGTGCTTCCGTTTGACGCCTCGAACCTGCCGGTATGTCTGATTACGCTGGAAGGCAGAGGGCTGAATGAGGTGCAGCTCAAGGATCTCGCTCAGTTTGAAGTGCGTAACCAGGTTGCCAACGTTCCGGGCGCTTCTGTGCCGCAGCCGTATGGCGGCACGTATCGCCAGATTCAGATTTATGTTGATCCGTTGAAGCTGGAAGCACACGAAATGTCCGTGATGGATGTGGTGAAGGCGATCAATGCGACGAACCTGATCCTGCCTGCGGGCGATGTGCGCATCGGCACGCTCGACTACAACATTTACGCCAACAGCCAGGAAGATATCGTTCAGCGGATGAATGACATGCCGGTGAAGAGCGATGTTACGTCCACGGTCAAGTCGGTCGTGCGTGTCCGTGATATCGGCAAGGCAGAAGACTCCGGCGCTTTGCAGTACAACATCGTGCGCGTGGATGGTCAGCACTCTGTCTATATTCCGATTCTGAAGCAGGGCGGAGATTCGAATACGATCTCGATTGTGAATGGCATTCGCGAAGCGATCAAGCATCTGCTCGATGTGCCGGAGCAGCTCAAAACAGCGGTAGTTTTTGACCAGTCGGTCTTTGTCAAGATTGCCGTGAAGAACGTGATTAACGAAGGCACGATCGGCCTGGTGCTGACGGCGATCATGATTCTGCTCTTTCTGGGTAACTTCCGCGCAACGATCTCGGTGATGCTTTCAATTCCGATCTCGGCGTTGACGGCGTTCATTGCACTGAATCTGGGCGGAAGCACGATCAACACGATGGTGCTGGGCGGCATTGCGCTGGCGCTGTCTCGACTGATCGACAACTCGGTGGTGGTGCTGGAGAATATCTTCCGGCACATGGAGCTGGGCGAGAGTCCGCGCGATGCGGCGGTGAATGGCGGCAAGGAAGTGCAGCTTGCGGTGTTGGCGGCGACGGCCAGCACAAGCATTGTCTTCTTTCCCGTGATCCTGTTGGTGGGCGTGAGCAAATATCTGTTTACGGCCCTGGCACTGGCGGTCGTGCTGGCCCTGCTTTCGTCCTATGTTGTGGCGATGACGGTGGTGCCGCTGTTCTGCGCCACCTTTATCAAGGGAGTGGGGCACCACGCGCACAATGTCGAGGAAGCGGAAGAGGGTATTGCTTCGGCCGAGCACGAAAACTCAAAGAAGATCGGCCTTTTCCAGCGTATCGTCAACGGCTTCAATGCTCAGTTTGATCGACTGCAACATGCCTATGACAAGGCCATTGTGGTTTGTCTTGATCGTCCTGTGCTGGTTGTTCTTGCTTTCTCCACCTTTGTCGTGGTCAGCTTCGGCCTTTTCCCTGTTCTTGGCAAAGCCTTCTTCCCGCGCACTGATCCAGGTCAGTTTGTGATCAACTTCAAGGCTCCTCCGGGCACGCGTCTGGAGGTGACCGACGAATATGCGGCGATGATGGAAAACGATATTCGCCACATTGTGAGCAAAGAGGATAT
>JAJZDO010000578.1 GCA_021805955.1 Acidobacteriota bacterium | reverse complement strand
ACCGTGTTCCCTCATGGAAAATGCCGGAAAATGTATCTGCGGAAGTCGTCAGTTGGCCGGTGCTCATATCCACAAATTCATTCGCCGCTTCGTTGTCGTCCCAGATCAGCGCCGCATTATGGCGGTGGAATAGTCCCCACCAGATGGGCCGGATCGCGCGCTTCTGCTCGGTGCGTTCCTTTTCACTCAGTGCTTCTCCGGGCTTGGCCTTGAATCCGCCAAAGCCATGGGTCGAAATCATGATGACAGCCGGATTCAGGGAGCGAATCACTTCCACGTTATTGCCGATGTTGTAGGGCTCAATCACGTCGATCGCGCGCACGACTTGCTCGTAGTTGTACCAGCCATACGCGAACGGGCATTGGCCGCCTTCGGTCGCGCACAGCGCGTAGGGATCTTCCGCTTTGCAGATGTCTGCGGCCCGCTTGACTCCGTCGGCAAACGTCTCGTCCATAAAATTGCGGAAATCGCACCACGGGCTCACATTCCAGTGACGGGTCGAAGTGATTTCTCCCAGCTCTTTGAAATAGCGATTCAGAAATGCCGCCACCTGTCCCCAGGTTTTGAACGTCGTCGGCTTATTCGGAGCATTCCAGGAGCCTAGACCGCCCCAGCGTGCGTTCGCCTGATCCAGGGGCCCCATCTGCTTTTCCAACGATGCATCGTCCAGCACCGGAACCGACAGCGACTCGCGCGCTACCGCCAAAATCGGGTTCCAACTGTCACTCATCACCGTGTTCCCTCCTGGTACCGGGAAACTGGTGCCCCATTCCCGGTTGAACTGGCCGATGGTTTTATATCGTGCCTTCAGACCGGCCAATGCAACCGCTTCAAACGCTTGGTCCGTCGTTGTGTATCCAATCATGGTTCCGGTCTTCATCCATTCCGGCCAGGCGTCCAGTTTCGTATCGTCCCAGTGTGTAGGCTCTCCGACGCCCCATTGCCGGCCAACATGCGAAGGCAGGCCATACAGCTTGCGCAAATAGTCGGCAAATTTTTCGGTGCAGAATTTCGAGTGGCAAAAGTCATTCGGTCGAATCTGGTCGCCTTGTCCCAACTCATCCGCGATGTTGTAGAACAAGGGGCGGTACGGGCCGTGAATGCGGGCGAAGCGCGTAATGTGCTCGCGCAGATATTCCGTCGTCTTCGGGTCGTTGACACAAGGATCGCGTACCCACAAATCCAGGTTCTCTCGATCCATACTGACCTTGGTCAGCAACGTCCTCCACTCCGGCTGGTTCTTGTGATAGATCGAGAAAACTTCCCACGCCATCTGTTCCACATAAAACTTGAAATCGTTGTCCAGGATTGGATCGAAGTCGTCATTGGCATACGCGATGATGGAGTCCATGCCCGCCGCGCGTAATTGATCGTAAAATCCATCGGGATAATGCGCCCAGCTGATGGTATGAAAATCGTTCCAGGGAGTGTGTTCGGGTGACAGCATGAATTTTGCCGTCGCCACTTGCGGCACACCATTCACCGTGACTCGAATCCAGTTGACGTAGGTCAGGCCCGCTCTCATATTGAACGAAAACGGCACGGTCACCGCCGTCGGTCCCATTGTCAACTGCTGCTCGCCGCTCACGCGACCAAAGCTGTCAATCCACCGAACCGCCACTGGTCCCGGGACAGCCCGAAGGAAACGCAGATTGCCGCTCAACACTCCATCCTGGTTCGCCAATTCGCGATCGAGCTTGATCCGTCCCAACACCATCGCGTCAGGTCCGCTCGGAGTGGCCTCTGGAGAACCCTGGGTGGCTTGGCTCATCCCCATCAGCGCTGGGCTCAACATGGCAGAGGCAACTGCACTGCGGAGAAATCCTCTCCGGCTCGCATCATATTTTTTGTGATTCAAGACGTTTCTCCCTATTCATGTGGGTCGGTTCTCTCGATAGAACCTTTAGGTAAGTGAATGGAGGGTTGGCGGCATTCAACCTCCAGGCCGGCTCCTTGACTTTCAGGTTTTCAGTTTATTCGTCTGGGTTGCGCAATCCATTGTCTCGTATCGTTATGATTATCGGTAGAAGTAGAATACTCTTGAACGGAAGTATACGTAATTTGATTTTGTTTCAGAAACCATAGCCTCCAAACTGTGGTCCCTCGAAACTCACCGCCTTCGGCTCAGCATCGATCGATGCAATCCAGGCGTCAGAGCCTGGCGTGAGGTTGGGATGGGGTCGCATTTGTCGGCTCAGGAGCTTGCATGCGCCGCTTAAGATTGGTTTGCCTTCTGTTCTGTGCCGGATATTTCTGTCTGGAAAGCTCGGGACCGGTTCTCGCGCAAATGCCAACTGACATCGTCACCGTCAAGCCGAAAGCATTCGACGGCACGCTCGTAAATCCCGACATTGGATTCACGACATTTCAGCGGTTCAATGGCGATACGCTGAATGCCGGAACCAAATGGACCGAAGGTTTTCCCATCAACTATCAGCCTTATAAGGGAACGCTCCAGACCAAAGATTTTCCCATGACGACCATCGCCTATTTCCGTATCTATTGGCGCTTCATCGAGCCTGAGCGAGGGGTTTACAACTGGGCCATGCTCGACAAGGCGCTGCAAACGGCCCATGCGCGCCACCAGACTTTGATGCTGCGCATTGCACCGTATGGAACAGGACCAGAGAGCGACGTACCAGACTGGTACAGAAAAGTCACAGGAGAAGCCCTTCGCAAGGCGCCCGGCGATGGCCGCCATTCCTCCTGGTATCGTCCGTTGCCCAGCAGCCAGCCCGACTGGGCCCCGTATGAAGCGCAGTGGATGGTTGACCCCATGAACCCTGCGTACGCGCACTTCTTCGGCGAGATGATTCGAGCCCTGGGTGCCCGTTATGATGGCGACCCGGACCTGAACGTCGTCGATATTTCCATCGTCGGTCCGTGGGGAGAAGGAGCCGGCACACCGATGCTAACCACCCAGGTGATGCATCGCCTGATGGACAGCTATCTCGATTCCTTCCACAAGACGCCTCTGGTAGTGCAGCCCACCGATCCAAAAACGGATGAGTATGCAATGTCGAAGGCCAATGTAGGATGGCGTGCCGACTGCCTCGGCGATATGGGCGGATTCAACAAAAATTGGAACCACATGACCGACTATTATCCCGAGGCCGTGATCGAAGATGGCTTGCAGGATGCCTGGAAGAAAGCTCCGGTCACCATGGAAGCCTGCTGGGTAATGCAGACTTGGGAGGATCGCGGCTGGGACGTACACTACATCATCGATCAAGCCATCAAGTGGCACGTCTCCTCCTTCAACGCCAAGTCGTCGGCAGTGCCGAAAGATTTATGGCCAGAGGTGAATCGCTGGCTGCAACACATGGGCTACCGCTTCGCTCTGCGTCGATTTACCTACCCCGCCGTCATCGGACCCGACAGGAAAATCGCATTCACTTCCTGGTGGGAAAATGATGGAGACGCGCCCTGCTATCGAAGGTTTCCGCTGGCACTGCGGTTGAGCAACAAGCAAACCAGCGCCGTCATCGTCACTGGAGCCGACATCCGAACTTGGATGCCGGGAGACAATCTCTACAATAATTCCGTCTTCATTCCAGCGAATTTGCCCGACGGAGATTATCAATTGAGCGTGGCCCTTGTTGACCCAGCGACTCGCAAACCCGCAATCAAGCTGGCGATTCAAGGGATGGATGCCGATGGTTGGTACGCTCTGGGCAATGTGAGCGTGAAACAAACGCTGGCTGCCGCTGCCCCTGGAGCCAACCCGGCTCCATCGCATCCGTAGCAACACTGCATATTCAGAAGGACCCGCAATACGAAGGATTTGACCCTATGATTCGGGAGAATTAAAAAAATGAAAATTACACGCTGCGCATTCCTGCCTTGCATCGCTCTTGCGTTTCTGCTGACCTCCGGTGTAGCACACAGCCAGGCGACAACCACCGCACCGGTGTCGAACAACGCGGTCCGTGGCTGGGAAGGCACCATTACGATTCCCACATACAAGCTTGGCCCCTCCGACCCGAACCCGGCATTTCCGCTGGTCGGCAAGTCGCCTGTATATCCCTATACGATGCTTGATGATCTCACCAATAATCGGGCGCCGATGACCTACCGTGCCGTCTATCTTGAAAACAAGTATCTCAAGATCACGATCCTGCCCGATCTTGGCGGCCATATCTATTCTGTCTACGACAAAATCGACCACCGGGAAGTTCTCTATCGCGACAACGTCATCAAGTACGGTCTTGTCGGACCTCGCGGCGCATGGATCTCCGGCGGCATGGAGTTCAGTTTTCCATTCGCGCACACCACCGATACAGTGTCGTCCGTCAATTCCGTATTACGTCACAATCCAGATGGCAGCGCCACTTCCGTCGTCGGCGCAGTGGACTGGGTTTCCAACATGCACTGGGAAATCTCCATTACCTTGCGGCCAAATACAGCCCGCGTGGAAGAGGGGGTGACCCTGTTCAATTCCACGCCGCAGAACCATCTTTACTTGTTCTGGACCAATGCGGCCGTCAAGGCCACCGACGACCTGCAATATATCTATCCGATGCGCGAAACCATTTATGACGACCCGTTTGCCGTCGCGCAGAGCTGGCCGGTCTGGAAGGGCATCGACCAGAGTTGGTATAAAAATGACGCTGACGCCATGGCCGCCTTCGGCCGCGACGTTCAGCGAAATTTTTTCGGCATTTATTATCACGGCTCCAACTATGGTGTGGTCCATGTTGCAGATTTCCGCCAGGATCCAGGCAAGAAAATTTGGACTTGG
>JAJZDO010000098.1 GCA_021805955.1 Acidobacteriota bacterium | reverse complement strand
GCCCACCAAATGCGATTTCTGGCGCAGCGATGAGCCAGTCGATCCCTACGAGTTTGATGCTCAGCCAGGCACCCATCACACCTCCGCAAACTGCTCACTCGACCTGCTTCCGCAGCCCGTCACGCGCTGGAGCAATCTGTTGGCAGCCGAAAGCTGGGCACGCGCTGCCGTGGCCGCATTCCAGTCGATCCGATGCCCCGGCGCGCGCGTCGAGATTGTCCTGCGGCAAGCCTTTGAGCAGCAGCAATCCGGCATCGGAATCGCGCTCTATGCAAGCGCCTGCGGACCCACGACAGCACAGGCCGCGGAGGCACTGATTCCAGCTTTGCACCATGCTGTTGTGGTCGTTTGCACGGCCGATCCGGATGCCGAAGACACGGCAGAAACAAGCGGCGGATTACAATAGGGATGTCACCCGCGGGCGAGTAGCTCAATTGGATAGAGCAACGGCCTTCTAAGCCGTAGGTTACAGGTTCGATCCCTGTCTCGCCTACCACTCGGTGCAAGCGCGACGACGCTCAATAAGTAATCAATGCCCTCACCGTGTCCTTATAGCTGCCCGGCGCGGGAAATTGTCCGGCGGGAATCTGCCCATAGACGGTCAGCGGCTGCTGCAACCCATCTCCTGCTCCGGAGACCCAGTTGGTGGCGGCGGTGTTGCCCCAGTTCACCGTGTGTGCCGCATCGGAGTCGAGCGCATACCTCAACAACGCTCCGCCCGGTCCGGTCATCGCGCGCTTCCTCACCGTCGCGCCGGAGCTACTGCCCTGGTTCAGCCCAATCGTATAACTTGTATTGTTTGTGCATGTCACATCGATGGTCGTCGTAGCGTTGTTTACGGTTCCTGTGTAGTTACCAAAGACAAGCGGCGAAGCGGAGATGACACAGTGGGCTAGCATTTTTGCTTTCACCGCAAAGCTGGCAGTTGCAGTTCGGAAACCGAATCCCTCGACGGAAGCGGTAATTGTGTCGGCGTAAGCTGCAACATTGGAAAATTCGCTCGCAGGAATCTCAGCATAGATATTGTGTTTTTGCGCCCTTCCGGTCCCGGTTCCGCTCACCCAGTTCGTTCCCGCGCTGTCGCCCCAGTTCACCGTCCGTGCCGCGTCGGAGTAGAGTCCATATCCAAGCACATTCACCCCGCTGGTCATGCTGCGATTCGTTACCGTCGCGCCGGGTCCATGGCCCTGATTCAAAGCAATGGAATAACTATGATTCTTCGTGCATGTTACGGTTAATGTTCCTACAACTTTACGAATTGCCGTAGTGTAATTTCCAAAATTGACTCCGGTAGCTTTCACCGTGCAGTTGGCGCCGAATGCGGATGCCATCGAGAGAGATATCCACGCAGCCAACAGAATTTTTACGCTTCGTCGCATCATTGCCCGTCTCCTGCACACGTCACCGGACCGATCATTGGAATCTGCCCTGGCACCGGGTGATAGATGAAGGTCGCCGAACAGCGTCCGCCTTTTTCCAGTTCCACGCTGATCTCGTTCTTCGTCCCCAGATTTTTCATATAGACATCCCCATCGTAGCCCGCGGGAAACATGATCCCGGTTGAGTGCAGCGTGACTGTGCTGCCGACATCGATCGGCTTGCCCTCTGCATCCACTATCTTTACCAGCGCTCCGTGGCTGATCTGCATGGGAAATTTCACCACAACGCCGGATCGATCCTGCGGTCGCACGGTAATTTGATCGTTATCCAG
Source organism: Acidobacteriota bacterium (assembly GCA_021805955.1). The sequence goes on along the minus strand of JAJZDO010000098.1, from coordinate 3,030 downwards.
AGTTACATCCAACGGAACATCTCCGGGGCTGATGGAGACGAGATTCGCATCGTAGGATCGCATATCCGGAACAAGTAACTTGCCTGACTTTCCTGTATTTCCGATGTTACGATTCTCCTGATACACCTGCACATTCTTCAGCGGATTCGTATCCACAATAGCAAAGCTGTCGTAGATGGTGTTTGAAGGGAACAGACCTTTATCCACATAGGAGAGTGCGCCCTGCGCTTCAAGTTGCACCGTGGTTGGACCCACGCCGGTATCGACGCCTGCCAGCAGAATGCCAATCGGAGACTTATACTCGACCTCTCCAAACTGATTGAAGCTTGTGCCCGCGGAAAGATAGGCGTCATAACCCCAGTCGCCGATATCGGGAGCCGATTGCTGCACCTGTGTAAAAGCAATGCCGTCGTTGGTGCCACCCACATCCACCGAGCTGCGGTGACCAAACGAGATATTGATGCCACCCTCCAATCCGTTGTAGTTCCCTTCTCCGGTCAGGTTGATGAAGTCATCGAAATAGAAGTTCATCTTATGCCATAACTGGGAAGCATTGAAGGAGACAATTCTATTGGTCAGCGGAACCGCCTGATTGAACGGAATCTGAATCACCGGCGCGTCCTGTTGCACATCCCCGTACGCAGCGCCAATCGAGCCAAATCGCTTGGACGCAAGACTGAAAAATGCGCTCACCTGCCGACGGGAGACGCCTTCGCCGTTCATCGCCGCCACATCGCGATAGTTCTTCGTCGCTTCAATCCATTGCCCGCCGAGACTGACAATTTGTCCGATGTGCTGCGCGCCAAGCGAATACAAACCACCCCAAAGACCGTCGCCCTGCGTCACAGCGACATCGCCGTTGATGACACCCAGCGAGCCAATCTCATACACACCGCCGCCACCGATGTTCTCCTCGCCGACAGTGTTTTCCGTGCTGGCCTCCAGGGTCAGTTTCGGGCTGATGCCACGACGAAAAATGGCCGCTCCAGCCATCTTGCCGTATGCGCCGTCGATCGTTCCCCAGTTTCGCCGCGCCAGCCCGGCCTGAGCGGAAAATTGCTGCAATCCGGGCTTGAGGAGGAGCGAACTTGTATAGAACGGCTGGTTGACCGTCACCTGCTGGCCCATCGCGTTCGTCATTGTCATCGTAATGTTTCCCGCGCCGTTGATGACGGGCAACTGAGGCGTTTGAAACGGTCCGGTGCCGACCTGGCTGGAAAGCACCAGATTGCCATTGGCCAGCACATTCACGGTGCTGGGAACGGCGGCGGAACCGGTGAGCGAAGGCAGCGGAAAGGTAATCAGATCGGGACGCAGCGCAAAATCGGAGTGAAGCTGCATACCCTCCAGATGAACCGGACGCGTCCAGGAGAGTCCATCTGTGATGTAATCGCCCGCGATGAACTGCCGCAGCGAATCGGCATTGGAGTAGGTGTAGGCGGTATCCAGCCGAATCGAGGAGTAATTGCCGCCGCCAAAGGCCGTGGCTCCGGCAAAGTTCAGCCATCCGGAACTGAGTACGCCAAAGGGCGCGAAGGCCTGAAAGGCCAGCGTTCCGGAGCCGCCCAACTGACCGGCGGAGTAGGTGCCGATCTCATCGTAGTTGAAGGTGACGCCCGTGCCGCTTTCAACCACGCGATGGCTGGATTCCGCGCCGGGTTTGCTGACGGCGGTTGCCGAATCGCTGCGCTGCAAAAGGGTGGGAATCAGTTCCTGCTCGGAGACGCTGACCTTCAGAACCTGATTTTTTGTGTCGATGCTCCACAGAAAGCCTTGCAACGCAGAGAGCGGAATCAGGTCGGTCTTCTGGAGCATGGCGGGGACGCGAAATCCAAGCTGTCGTAACTCATCGGGCTTGGCCATCAGCACTCCATGCCGCAGAACAAATTCACCGATCTTGTTGATCGAGTGACCGTTGACAATGACTTCGAGCAGCAGAGGCTCGTCTCCACCGCCAGCGGCCGGATCGACCGTCGATGCGCTGTCGACCGCAGCATTGGACCAGGCATTGGATGGCGCTGCACTGGAAGCGGAGCCGGTAGCTGGATGCGTGGCGGGCGAGGGATCAGGCCCAGAATCGCCGGAAACGCCTGGAGTGCTGGCCGAGCCTGTTCCCGACAGGGTGAGCATCATGAGTAACAGCAGCAGACAGCCTGGCCCGCGTAAACCGCCGCATCCCGAGTGCTCATGGGGCTGCGACAACCGATACCTGTTCATGAATCTTTCCGTTGATGCCGTCCGCACTCAGACTCAGCGCTTTTGTGCCGGCAGCAATTTTGGCTCCCTCAAGCTGCCAGCGCTGGGTGGAGCCAGCCAGGAGATACGGTGAGCTGCCGTGCATTGGCTGCAAAAGGATGCCGTCGGCTGTCTTCAGTTCAATCTTGTGCAAGGCATCGTGACGATTGCCGTCATTCACTCCGACCAGAGTCAACTTGTCTCCGGATTGTTCCACGTGGAACAATCCGTGCGGATTGGCTTGCACCATGGGTTCAGCAAAGATGGGAATGGAAAGCCGCAGGACGATGCGAATGGTGCCAGGAGCGGCGGCGGAGGGTATCTGATCCACCAGGATGCGATAGGTTCCTTCCTTCTTTGCCGGAGAAGATCGCTGCACCAGGCGGATGATCTGCGTTGCGTGAGCGGGAATGGTAGCAATCGGCGGACTGACCATAAGATCGTTGGTTGGCGTCAGGCTATCGACGCCATCCTTCTGCGTCCACACGTAGGCGCGCACCTGGACCGCGGTGTCTGTCGCCGCCTGGTTGGTGACGCCGAGGGTTGTCGCCTGCTCCCCGGCGTGTAGAAAGATATTGACCGGCTGCACGGCAAGCACCTGTGCGTGCACAGGAAACCAGAAAAGCATGATCCCAAGCACAAATCCACATCGTGGGCCGAGTTGGAATAGTTTCCCCGACATAGAAAATCCTCAGAGTCACCGCGCACGCGGGCATCTCGACGCGCATCCGGATCGCAACAGGAGATCAGCCGCTGATTTTTCGCGGCTGACTCGCCGAAGTTACATGCAGATAA
>JAJZDO010000757.1 GCA_021805955.1 Acidobacteriota bacterium | reverse complement strand
TGGATGGCGAGTCGCACTAACTGATCTCTATCGAGCGCGGCTGACTGGTTTTTTCTGCCTAGGTTTGACGCTTTTCTCGGTTGCGAGTTCCCAACCCGAGGAGCTCTGTAGTTCCATCCAGCTATCCAACAAAGAGCGCTTGAAACGCCAGCGATTGCCCAATTTGAATGCGGGTATCACGCCTTCCGAGGCATACTTGTACAGGCTGTCGGAGCTGATGCCCAGGTACTCAGCCGCCTGGCGGATGTCCATGACCTCGCGGGCCTCCCAGGCACCACGGTTTGCCGTTGAAAGCGGCTTGGTGGGCGAGAAGGTCAGTGCGCCTCGACGCTGGTTGGCGCGGGCGCCATTTGTCGTCATTGTTGAAGAACCGGAAGGTGCGATTTTTCTGCGGACTAAGCCTGCCATAATCTCTCCGAAATCCCCACTTGAATCGGCTTCAATGCCCACATGGGACTTTGGTTATAGACCGTTTTCCTACGGAATTCAACCCATTTCTCGGCGACTTTATCGGGGATGGGGCGGAAACGATGGGGGATCTGGGAGGATATCCTAGAAAAAACGCAACTGGGTGGGGTAGTGGATCAATCCCCGCCTGCTGATTGTGTTGTAGCTGGGCCGATTCCCTTCCCCAAGCCTTTTGACCCTACGATACTACGCACGATGCAAACGCTACGGCCAACCCATGAAGGCTGGCCGTAGCATTTGAGTCTGGGACGTTGAACGAAAAATCACTTCTTGATGACCGCCTGAAGACCGCTCGCCAGTTCCAGCAGTTCATCCCCAACGATGCGGTTTTTCGCGATGGCGTCTGCCAGCGGAATGTCCGTGATTTCCCTCCCCCGAAGAACGACGATGCGACCAAATTTTCCCTTATGCGCCAAATCGATGGCGGCCGAACCGTAGCGGGTGGCGAGCATGCGATCAAACGCCGTAGGGGTTCCACCGCGCTGCGTGTGGCCCAGGTTGACGGCGCGCGTCTCGAAACCGGTACGTTTCTCAATCTCATCCGCGACATACTGACCAATGCCGAGCAGACGAGCATGACCGAATTCGTCTACCACTTTGCCGTGTGTTGCGACTTCACCGGAGGCCGGCATCTTGGCGCCTTCGGCAACCACAACGATGCTGAAAAATTTTCCGCGCGCTCGGCGCTCCTTGATGCGGGCAATCACCATTTCCAGGTCGATCGGCTTTTCCGGAACCAAAATGGCATCCGCCCCGCCGGCAATTCCGCTGTAGAGAGCGATCCAGCCGGCATCGCGGCCCATCACCTCGCACACAATCACGCGGCTATGAGCTTCGGCGGTGGTGTGGAGCCGGTCAACGGCCTCGGTGGCAATACTCACCGCGGTATCGAAGCCGAAGCAGACGTCTGTGCCGCTCAGGTCGTTGTCAATGGTCTTGGGTACGCCGACGCAAGGCACGCCTTTCTCAACCAGCGCATTGGCCACGCCCTGGGTATCGTCCCCGCCAATGGTGATCAGCGCGTCCAATTTGTTGCGCTGGATAGTTGCAATGCATTGCTCGATGCCACCCGGTTTCTTCCTGACGTTCGTGCGAGAGGTGCGCAGAATGGTCCCGCCCAGTTGCAGGATTCCAGAAACGCTCTCGATGGTCAGTGGCATGGTCTTGTCGTCCAGAACCCCCCGCCAGCCTTCCATGAAGCCAATAAAATCATCGCCGTAATGAAAAATGCCTTTGCGCACGGCTGCGCGAATCACGGCGTTCAGGCCGGGACAATCCCCGCCACCCGTCAGAATTCCTACCCGCATGATGCTTTCTCCTTGTCAACAAATCGCAGAACTTGAATCTATTTTATAGTTCAAATCGGATGAAGCTATGGCAGTTTGGCACTCTTGAGCCGTAATGCAATCTTATTCGCAAGAGAATCAGTCAGCTGGCCTACGATAGGCACCCCTACACTTTCGGAACCGATGGCGCGAATATACGGCTCACGGATGACATCCGTTTGCTCGAATACTTTTTTGCTGCGGGGACCAATGACCCAATAATGAACGGTAGCGCTCTCTCGGCGGGAACCGAAAGGACTGAATACTGCCCCCGCATGGTATGCCTCGATCTCACCTTCAAGCAGATATACCTTCCGCGAGCCGATCGGCGCTGTCGAAACAACCTCGAACTTCTTCCCATCCCCGGCCCGCAGCGTGGCAATCATCTGCGCTTGTACTTTACTCGGAATGTAGGGCCCATCGACATTGGGTGCAACTGTAAAAGTTTGGACCACAGGACGGGAAGATTGGAATTGACCTTTGCTATTGGCAGTCCCGCACCGCTTGTTCGTATGCTGCCGCCAAAGGAGTCATCGCGGCCAAAGTAACAATGAAAACCCTGAATGTATAGTTGTGCAGAAAACTTTTCATACACTTTGCATGTCCTCTCAAAGAACAACGCAAGTCATTCTGCAGTCACGATTGATTCGTATCGCCGATTTGACGTGCCCAGTACACGCCGGTTAGCAGTTAACGATGGGAGGTGGCTTCGTCCCGGTAGAAGCGATCAATTTCCTCTGCGTAACGCTGCGCCACCACGGGGCGCTTCAGCTTCATGCTGGGCGTGATCTCGCCGGAATCGAGTGTCCACTCGTCGGCAACGACAAGGATGCGTTTCAAGGTTTCGAAGCTGGCCAGCGACGCATTCACTCGATCCACCACCTGTTGATAGAGAGCCAGCACTTCCGGATGCGTCACCAGTTGTTGGCGATTGACCAACGCGATCCCCTTCTCTTTCGCCCAGCTTTCCAGCGCCGGGAAATTCGGGGAGATCAGCACTGACGCGAATTTTTTCTTGTCGCCGACAACAGCAGCGTTACCCACAAACCGATCGGCCTTCAACTGATTTTCAATCGGCTGGGGAGCAATCAGCTTGCCGCCGGAGGTTTTCAGCAGGTCTTTTTTCCGGTCGGTAATGTAGAGAAAACCATCTTCGTCGAAACGGGCCACATCTCCTGTACGAAACCATCCCTCCGCATCGAAGCTTTCGGCGGTGGCCTCCGGTTTGTTCCAATAACCTCGAAAAACAGAAGGCCCCCGCACCAGCAATTCTCCGTCCGCAGCCAGCTTGGTTTGGACGTTCGGAAGCGGCTTGCCAACGCTACCCATACGGCACGGCAAATGAGTGTTCAGGGCAACCACTGGGGAAGTCTCAGTGAGGCCGTAGCCCTCCTGAATGCGGATGCCTGCGTCCAGAAACCAACTGGCGGTGTCGAGACCCAGCGGCGCGCCTCCAGAGACGAACGTGCCAACGCGACCTCCAAAGCCCTGCTGAATTTTGCGAAATACGAGACGATTCGCCAATTTCCAGGAAGCCTTTTGCGGCGTCGCTCCAGCCAGCAGCGTGGCGCGATTCTTGCCGCCGCGTCGCAATGACCAATGCAAGATAGCAGAAGTCGCACGGGAACCCAGGGCACGCCGCACCACCTCCTGGCGAACTTTTTCGTAGACGCGTGGCACTCCGATGAATACCGTCGGGCGTACTTCGCTCATGGCCTGCTTCAACAAATCAAACGGAGAGCAATAGGCGATGGTTGCGCCGTGGCAGAGAAGAGCATAATCGACATGCCGCGCGGTGATGTGTGACAGCGGCAGATACGAAATACAGATGTCCTGACGCCCCCAGTGAAACGCAGCGGTGGAGACGTTTAGATTTGAAGCAATGTTGCCATGGGTGAGCATGACCCCCTTCGCTTCGCCGGTCGTGCCGGAGGTGTACATGATGGTGGCCAGGTCTTCCGGCTGAACATCGTAGGCGCGGCGGTCGAAGTTGCTGTCGCGCTCGAAACTGCCGCTGGCAGCGCGGTTGTCTGGCATAAAATCACCAAACCAGACGGCCTGAGTCACTTCAGGAGCGTGATCCATCAAGACGATCCGTTCGATTTTTGTCTGGTCACGCAGCGCGGCAACTTTTTCATATTGCTGCGCGCTGGACACGACCACAATGCGTGCCCCAGAGTCGGCCAGCATCGCGGCCACCTGCTGTGCGGTTAAACTGGGGTAGAGCGGGACATCGACCGCACCCAGCGCCATGACAGCAAAATCGGTGACAGCCCACTCCCAGCGATTTTCCGCGAGAATCGCCACCCGATCGCCCTTCGCGATGCCCCAGCCGGAGAGCGCGGCGGCAAATGCGCAAACGCGCTGGTAGAGTTGGCGTCCGGTGATGGGCTGCCACTTCGCTGCGGCATCCCGCCACTGCATCACCCGCTCGTCGCCGGCGCTGCAGGCACGAAAAAAAACATCATTCAGCGTCTTCAGGTCGAATGTCATCGCTGCCCTCTTGTGGCCTGTAAAGCATCGGATTCATTGCTGCGATGCCACATATAAACCTCGTTATATCAGACTTATGGATCGACTTACGCGATCGTAAATCAGACGCGAATTTTTCATTTTCCATTCGACGGCTCCATGCCTTACGGTCCGACTTCTAAGGGCGGCCCGATTTCTTTGCCGCTCTTCTTTCGTCAATCTCCCCAAAAAAGAATGATTGTATATTTATGCACAACTTTGTATTGTTATACACTGAGAAAAGCCGCGCTTTGCGTGGAGGTCGCCATGAAGAATCAACGCCACAACGCGATCCGTCAACTGCTGGGCGAGGGCCCTGTCGTTAGCCAGGACCAGTTGCGTCGCAAACTGTTGCGACGGGGATTCGATGTAACCCAGGCCACGCTATCGCGGGACATTCGCGACTTGCGGCTGTACAAGGGACCGAATGGTTATGCCGC
>JAJZDO010001004.1 GCA_021805955.1 Acidobacteriota bacterium | reverse complement strand
CGCATCAACGAATATTTTTCCACCCTGAAAGACCGCCCCGTGCAACGGCCAGCGGAGCAGCGCAGCTTCCTTCCCATCCATGAGGATTTGCCGGAACTCGGCGAAGATGCAGCCGCTGTCCTCGACAACATCTGCTCGCAAATGATCGATCAGGGATTTCATGTTCCCAGCGCCAACTACTTTGGCCTGACCAATCCCACGCCGACGTATATGGCGGTGTTGGCGGAGGCCCTGGTCGCCGCGCTCAATCCGCAACTGGCTTCGCTGGCGCGTTCGCAACTCGCATCGCGCATCGAGCAGCAAACCATTGGCTGGATTGCGGAACGAGTCGGCTGGCGCGAGGACAAGTTTGGCGGCACATTTACCAGCGGCGGCACGGAAGCCAACCTGAGCGCGCTCGCGATTGCGCTGACCCAGCGCTTTCCGCAGGCAGCCGACAACGGTTTGGTTGGATTGGGCAAGCAGCCGGTTGTCTACGCCTCGTCGGAGGCGCACCACTCGCTGGAAAAATCGCTGGGCCTCCTGGGCCTGGGTCGCAAAGCGCTGCGGCGAATTGCCGTCAACGAGGCTGCCGAGATGGATGTTCGCACGCTGGAAGCGGCCATCGCCGCCGACCGCAGCGCAGGGTTCGAGCCGCTGGCCATCGTCGGTACAGTGGGGACGACAAGTTCCGGCGCCATCGATTCCCTGCCCGCGCTGGCTGCGATGGCCCGTCAACAGAATCTCTGGTTCCACGTCGATGGCGCATTCGGCGCGGCGGTCGTTTTTTCCAATCAGCATCGCGGGCTGGTTGCAGGTATCGAGCTGGCGGACTCCATCACCGTCGATCCGCATAAATGGCTGGCCATGCCGTTTGCCGCCGGTGTTTTGCTGACGCGCCGTCCGGAATTGCTGGAGCCGACGTTCGGCCTTGACACCAGCTATCTGCCCCGCACCGCGAACAGTTCCCTGCCAGATAATTTTAGAATCTCCGCACAATGGTCGCGGCGCATGAACTCGCTGAAATTCTGGCTGACACTCCGTGTCCACGGCCGTCAGGCGTATGAGGCCTTGATCGACTCGCAACTACGGCTGGCGACCTATATGGAATCGCGCGTCCTCGAAACCGGGGCCTTCGACCTGGCGACGCCGCGCCACCTGACGATTTTGAACTTCCGCGCCAAGGCTGCACGGGAGTTGGCCCTGCCGGAAGAAGAAGTCGCCCGGCTGCATCATGCAATCGCCGCCGAGATCACGCAGGACGGACAGCAGTGGATCTCCACCACGCGCGTGCGCGGTCGCAGCGTACTGCGCATGATGGTGATCAGCTACCTGACCGAGGAGCGGCACATCGACGCGCTTGCGGCCAGGCTGCAACGGACCGCGAAAGCAGTACTGGAACGGTCGTTCGGCGCAGCGCATTCTTCCTGAAGTTCGCTGCTCCGCCGCAGTTCCACGCGTTTTCTCTGGAAACCGAGGCTGGATCGGCTCATAATGAAAGCAGCTCAAACTGTTGCTGTTGCACTGAAAGAATTTCCACTATGCGTGCGCCGATTCTGCTGAGTGTGCCCATCGCTTGCCTCCTGTTTTGCTCTGCCGCGCTGGCAAAACCTGCCTGCATTTCTCCCGACCAGGCGTTGCGGCACCTCCATAAAAACGTCTGCGTCGAGGCCCATGTCTACCGCGTGGTCGACGCTGGCGACGACATCCGCTTCCTCGATGTATGCAGCCCGGAAACATCCAATGCCGATTGCCATTTCTTCATCATCAGTTCCACCGAAGATAAGAAAAGCGTTGGCAGCCTTGAAAGCCTCGTGGGCCAAACGATCCAGATTCGCGGCAAAATTCATCCCATCCAGGGGCGGGCAGACATGGTGTTCAGCACGAAAGAGCAGTTGCATGGAGGCAAGCCAAAATTCCACCCCAATCCGCAGCTGGTCCAAACGTTTTCCGCGGAAAACAATGGACAGGGATTCGCCTCACGGAATGGAGTCGGTGGCCAGCATGGCGTCCACTTCCATCATCGCGGCAACTAACCCTTCCTCACCAGAGCGGTCCCGCCTGCCGGCGCAGCTCTTTCAGCGGATAGAGCGTTCCGCGCCATAGTACTCCACCGCGCCATAACACTAAAATCATCGAACGCAGTAGTGTTCCAATAAACAGCAATGTTGCGATGGGAAATAGCGCCAGGTACGCCGGAGGGATGTCGGTCAGTCGCCAGTAATGCAGATTCAGCAACAGCAACGCAACCAGCGTCACGATTCCGGCCCATTGCGCGGCCCCAGGAAAGAACAACGCAAGAAACGGCGTCAGACACATGACGAAGATGCCGGCGCAGGCTGCCAGCAGTAACGAAGTACGAAAACGAAACGTGGAATAAAGGTTCTTCGTAAGGTTATGGAGAATGCCCCACGCGCTCTCCGCCCAACGAATTCGAATCAAGTCTTTTCCAAACGCAACCCGCTGGGCATAGCCGGAGCGCTTGACGCGAAAGCCGAGACGCATATCTTCCAGCACCTCCATGCGTAGCTCCGCGTACCCTCCCAGCGCATTGTAGACTGATCGGCGAATCAAGTTGAATGCGCCCACGCCGATGTAATCCCTGGTCGCCTTTGGATCGGCAATCTTCCACGGCCGGCCCGCCAATGCGGAGACGCTTTGAAAGAAGCCGATCAACATCTTTTCCGCAATGCCGTGCAAAATCAGCGTGGGATACAACACCATATGGTCGCCGTGACTGCGGGTTGCGTACTCGATGGCAAGCCGAATCGCGCGATGATCGAAGACGACATCGGCATCTGTAAACAGCAGCCAGTCGGATGTCACGCCGGTGGCCGCAAGAGTCATGGCGTGCGGCTTCCCCAGCCATCCCTCAGGCAGTTCCTTCACGTGAAGGACACGCAACCGGCCCTTTGCCTCGGGCGAAGCCGCAACCTCATCCATCAACCTGCCAGTCGTATCCGTGGATCGATCGTCGACGGCGACGATCTGCAGATTTGGATAGTCGCACGCCAGCAGACAGCGCAAAGAATGCGCGATCGCAGCGGCCTCATCTTTCGCCGGCACAATAACCGTGACAGAAGGCAATGTTGTCAGCGCATCCGACGCATCACAGGAAAGGCGGGCCAGGTTTAGGAGATTCGGAACTCGCGGCAACATCCACAACGCCGGAATCACCCGTGACAGCCAAGCGATCGCGATCAGCCACGCAAACACCGCGAAAAGAAATCGCCCGTGAAGCAACCATGAAAGCAGAGAAGGCATGTTTCTCTAGTATGCCGGTTCTTGGACAGCCATGTTGGCGCCGTTCTTCGGTTTCGATCAGACCGCGGCCTTCTCGATATCCGGAGCATACTTTGCCCCATCGAAATTCAGGAACGCCGAAAGCAGCAGCGTAATCAGAGTCACGGCCAGCCCGTCGCGCAACGAAGAATGATCGGAGATCCAGCCGATGATACGCGGTGACGGAGCATCGCCGAGCGCGTGAATCATGAAGAGTTCAATTGCAATCGCCGTCGAACGAATTGGCGCGTCGACCGCGTTCACAATGGCGGCGTTCAAGGGTCCGGTATTCAAAAACAAAAAGAACTCCGCCATCGCCAGGCAAGGCACCATGGTAGTGCGCGGCCCATAGAAAACCAGCACCGCGAACGGCGCTGCCAACAGAACGCTCCACGCGGACAGTAAATAGAGTGCGGCCTTGTTGCGCCGCAGCCATCGCTGCGCCAGCCATCCACCGAGCCACGTTCCCACAATTCCATCCACCACGGTAATCGTGCCCAGAATCTGACTGGCGCCGGCCAAAGAATAGTGCCCGTAGCGATAGAGAAAGGTGGGCATCCAAACGGAAATTCCTCCCAGCGTAAACACCATCATCGCCATGCCAAGGGTTGCAGTCCAGTACGCGGCATTGTGCGTCAATCCGGAGAGTGTCGCTCGATCCGATCGAATTTTCAGCGGCTCGGTGGCGCCCCGCGCGGGCTCCCGCAGAAAAATCCAGACCAGCAATACCACCACCAGGCCAGGAGCCGCCGCGACATAAAACGGCATTTTCCATCCATACGCCTGCCCCAATGTTCCGCCCAGAATGTAACCGAGTGCCGCGCCGATCGGCAGCGCGAGATAGAACAGGGTCAGGATGCGATTGCGCTGCTCTGGCGGCCAATAATCCGACAGCAGCGCGGGCGCAAAAATGCCGAAGCTTGCCTCGCCAATGCCGACCAGCGCGTGTCGCACATAGAGTTCCCCGAAGGTATGGACCAACGCCGTTGAAAGCGTCAGCAGCGACCAGAACAGCGCGCCGGCAAGGATCAGCGGCTTGCGCGGAAAGCGATCTCCCAGCCATCCCGTCAGCGGAGCGGCAAACATATAGGTGATGAAAAAAGCGAATGTCAGGCTGCCGATGCGTTCATCGTTCACCTGAAAAGCTCGCTGAACCAGCGGCTGCACGCCCGCCAGCACATAGCGGTCGGTATAGTTCAGCAGGTTCAGCGCCGTCAGCAGGGCGAGCGCTGTCCACGCAGCCGAGGCTGGGAGTCGCTTTGAAGAGTTGGCATTCTCAACCGCCATGAGCCGCCAGCATATCAGGGTGACACTGCGCCGTGAGGATTCCTTCTGTTTTCTGCCTATTTCTGGAGCGGCCACCGTGCTTCGACTATGGTCGAGATGCCGCCGCGCGGACGAAACTCTCCGCGTACCGTTGCCCACACCGGGTTGCAGGCCCTCACGACATCCTTCAACACTTGGTTGACGACATTTTCTTGAAAGATTCCGAGGTTGCGATACGAAAAGAGATATTCCTTATACGACTTCAGCTCCAGGCATTTCTTCCGCGGCTCATAACGCAAAAGAACCACGCCAAAGTCCGGCAATCCAGTCTTAGGGCACACCGAGGTAAACTCCGGGTCGTCGATCAGAATCTCATAGCCTGGAAACTGGTTCGGCCAGGTCTCAATCTCTGGGAAATTGAAGTCGAGGCCAGCCTGCGCGTGGTCCTCGGTATATCTTGGCGCATTTCGTTTTGCGGTGGATGACATATGGCTTGATTGTACGAAATTCGGACTCCCAGCATCCGCCGTCGCTCGCCGTATCCGCCTTAACTACTTTGAGAGTTTGATTGTCAAGATTTGCAGGATCTCCGGGATTACCCTGAATCCCTTGAATCGCAATACCAACCTCCAGCGTCTTATATACTGATTCTTCTAAGAGATACCAAGATCTCACTATGGCCGCTCCGTCTTCACAAGAAACTTCGCAAAAGAAACGTAAGATTTGGCTCCTGGTTGCTTTGGCTCTGCTGGCTGCTGCCATCCTGCTGTACTACTCGACCCGCAATGTGATTCAGGTACGGACGGCGAAGGCGGAAATGGGCGAACTGGTCAGTACTCTGGCCACCAACGGTGTGGTCCAGCCCACTCACAATTTTGCGGCGTTCAGTCCCCTACCCGGGACGGTAAAAGCCGTGTATGTGCATGAAGGCGAAAAAGTAGCCGCCGGTCAGCTTCTTATCTCACTGGACGATTCTGAGGCACGTACGCAGGTTGCAGCTGCTCTTGCTGCGGTTCGCGGAGCGCAGGCGCAACTTGAGGCTTTGCGCAGGGGCGGGACACGCCACGAACAGATCGCCAGGACCAGCGATATCGACAAGGCCAAAACAGCCAGAGATCAGCAAGCGGCGACCCTGGCGACGCTGGAGAAATTGCACCAGCAAGGCGCGGCATCTACCAGCGAAGTCGACGCGGCACGCAGATTGCTTGCGGCGGATGATGCCGGGTTAAAGGCCCTCGGTCAGCAGCAAACACAGGGATATGCTCCCATCGACCTGCAGCATGCAATGGCAAATTTAGAGAATGCGCAGGCGGCGTATACTTCGGCGCTCGACACACTGCAGCGAGAAAACGTGCGTGCGCCTTTCGCCGGAACCGTCTACTCGGTATCTACGCAAACCAGCGATTTTGTTCCTGGCGGCGCCCAGTTGCTGCAGATGGCGGACCTGAAACAGATCCAGGTGCAGGCGTATTTTGACGAGCCGGAGATCGGGAAGCTGAAGGTCGGCGAACCGGTAACGATTGTCTGGGCAGCGCTCCCGAATCGCGTCTGGCACGGACACGTGATCCGCACGCCCTCCACCATCATTCCCTACGGCACTCGAAATGTCGGCGAGGCGCTGGTCTCGGTCGATGACGCGGACGAAACCCTTTTACCGAATACGAACGTCACCATTACGGTGGTTTTGAAAGACCTGAAAAATGTCCTGCTGATTCCGCGCGAAGCTTTGCGCATCGACGATGACGGGGACTATGTATTCGGGATTGACAATGGCCGGCTGAAGCGCATCCCTGTCACCATTGACGCCTTGAATCTGACTGAAGTGCAGATCGTTTCTGGACTGGAGCAGGGTACTGTCGTGGTGCTTTCAGCCGTTGATGCTTCCACCCTGCAGAGCGGCCAGGCTGTGCGCCGCGCGGAATAGCGTATGGAATGTATCGCTCCATTGCAGCTCCTGCGCCGTTTCCTGACGATTGCGGCCTTGCTTGTTTGCGGCAGAATGGTCAGCTTGGCAATGGAGCCGGGCCGCTTGGTCTCGGCGGCGGCTTCCAGTCCGGGAGTCTATCGGTCTATTCGTCAGGATCTGAATAACGGGCGTGCCAATGACGCCATTTCGCTACTTCGGCAAGAGCTATCCAAAAACTTCACCAATGCAACCGCCCATAATCTGCTGTGCCGTGTCTACATTCAAGAAGAACAGTGGAGCGATGCCGAGCAGGAATGCAGTCGCGCGATAGAACTTGATCCCAATCGCAGCGCCTACCACCAGTGGCTCGGTCGAGCATACGGCGGGGCGGCCGCTCATGCGTCGCTAGTCAACGCGTACTCGCTGGCGAAAAAGGTCCACGCCGAATTTGAAACTGCCGTTCGACTCGATGCAAAGAATCTGTCCGCGCTCTCGGACCTGGGAGAATACCTGGTGGATGTCCCGCGAATCTTAGGCGGCGGAACGACACATGCTGAACAAATTGCTCAGCAACTCAAGCCTTTAAGCGCGCCCCGTTACCACGAACTGCAGGCGAAGATCGACGAGAAGAAATCGGATTTTACCGATGCGGAGCAACAATGGAAGCTGGCAATTCAGACTTCCCCGAACCCTGCGGAACAATGGATGAATCTGGCTGGGTTCTATGCGGAAAGAAAAAATCTAGCCTCCATGCAACAGGCGATTCAAAGCGGAATCGAAGCGGACCCGTCCAACGGAGAAGCTCTTGTGCAAGGGGCCACGTTGCTGATACAAAAGCATCAAAATTTACAGCAGGCGCAGCACATGTTGCGCCAATATCTAGCGTCGCGCCAGCAATCAGAAGAAGCACCCGTGTTTCAGGTGTACGTTCAGATCGGCAATTTACTGGCCTCTCGCGGAGAACAGGCGGCGGCCGCACAGGATTATGCCGCAGCACACGCTCTGGCAAGCAGCTATCAACCAGCGCGACAGGCGTCCCGCGGATGACGCCACATCTGCATTCTCCGCTTTGGAATTCCGCCGACAGAAATCGCCGTCGCCGGCTGCGTTTAGAATCAGACGGGATGGGCACGATCCAACCGAACGCGAAACGAATTCTCGCTGTATTGGCAACCGGGGTGTCCCTCACTCTGGCAGGCTATGCCCAGCGGACGGATGCAACGCTGCCGAATGCCCCTCGTCCGACCGCGGTTCTTTCTTATCCTGCGGCTTCCTATCTTTCAGATACCGGCACAGCCCCTGCGACGGCCGGATCAAGTGTCGAGACATCTGACTTCGCAAAACAGAATGCATCGACGACTGGCGATGTGTCGCTGTACACGGTAGTCGATCTGGCATTGCGCAACAGCAGAACCGTTCGCATGGCAGAGGCGGAGCAGCAGCACGCCCGTGCCGTATGGATGCAGACTCGGGATATCTATATCCCCAACTTTTCGGTGGGCTCCGGCCTGGGATACTCGTATGGCTTCCCTCTCGGCAATCCGACGCTATTCAACGTCCAGTCGCAGTTCATGCTCTTCAGCTATGCGCAACGCGATTACATCCGTTCTGCCCGCGCCGCGACCAAGGCAGCCACGCTCAGCCTCAAAGATGCGCGCCGGCAAGTGATCCTGGATGCCTCCGTAAATTACATTGAGCTGGACAAAACGCTGACCGAAATCCAGGCGTTGCAGCAGGCCCTTGCGGATGCGGACAAGCTTGTGGGAGTGCTCGAAGACCGCTTGCATGCCGGCCTGGAAAGCAAAATGAAACTGACCCGGGCGCAGTTGACGCGCGCGCAGATCCAACTGCAGAAAATTCAACTGGAGGACCATGCGGATGAATTGCGCAAGCATCTATCCGGACTGACCGGCCTGGATGCGGATGGGATCACTCCGGCTGCATCGAGCGTTCCAGCTTTGCCCGACCTCGATTTCCACGGATTGATGTCGAAAGTGGCAGAGTCGCCAGCCGTGCAGGCTGCATTCGCTACCGCGGACGCAAGGTCATACAACGCATGGGGTGATGAGAAAGCTAAAAGCCGTCCCACCGTAATCGGTGTGTTCCAGTACAGCCGGTTTTCCAGCTTCAATGGATATCAAAACTACTATCTGGCGTTTCAGGCGAACAATATCGCTGTCGGCATCCAGGCCACGTGGCCCCTGTTTGACCAAACCCTGAAAGATAAGGCCCTGCAATCGGCGGCGATCGCGAAACATGACCGCCAGCAGGCGGAACTCGCGAAAATTCAAAGCAACGAGAACAACCTCGCGCTGGTCCATAGCCTGCGCGAACTGGAAGCGCAGGAGCAAGTCGCCGATTTGCAGCAGCAGCTTGCGCAGGACACACTGGCAGCCACCGTAACTGAAATGAACCAGGGTGCCGCGAACGGTCAGCCCGTGCCGCCGCAGCGTGCCGATCAATTTCGGGTGGAAGAGCGCAAAAGTTATGTCGATCTGGCCGACGCGCAGTTCAACGTGACGCGAGTGAAGCTAAATCTGTTAAGCGCCCTGGGCAGCCTGGAAGATTGGGCCAAAGAAAGCGCGCAGCCGCAGGGCGGCGCGGAGACGATCAGCGTGCCATCTGCATCTCATTGACTCACCAAGAAATGCTGCGAGCCGTTGGCGCCTGCCGGACTTCTTGCTGCAGTGAAAATCCCTCTAAGGGAATCCTTTCCGCCAGCCATCGGAAACCGACATTCAGGTCCGCTCAAGTGATAAACTGAAGGCTGACTTTATGCCCCTAAAGACGATCTTTCTTAACCCGCCCTCCTTTGAGAATTTTGATGGTGGCGCCAGTTCGCGCTGGCCCGCCACCCGCGAAATTGAATCCTACTGGTACCCGGTCTGGCTGGCATATCCGGCAGGAATGCTGGAAGGTTCGCGTTTGCTCGATGCGCCGCCGCACCACGTAAGCGCGACGGAAACCATCGAAATCTGCAGGCAGTACGAGTTTCTGGTGCTGTTCACCAGCACCCCCGGCTGGCAGGGCGATCAAAAGTTGGCGGAAGCGATCAAAGCAGCCAATCCTTCGATTCGCATTGCCTTTGTCGGACCGCCGGTCACGACATCGCCGGATCGTGCGCTGAACGAATGCCCTGTAATCGACTTTGTTTGCCGCCGCGAATTCGATTTCTCCACGGTCGAGTTTGCCAACGGCAAACCGCTGAATGAAATTCTTGGGATCAGTTATCGCCAGGATGGACAGATTGTGCATAATCCCGATCGTCCGCAGGTAGAAGATCTGGACGCGATGCCCTGGGTGACCGACGTATACGCCGCCAACATGGACGTGACGAAATATAACGTCCCCTTCCTGCTGCATCCGTATGTATCGCTTTACTCCACCCGCGGCTGTCCAGCGCAATGTACCTTTTGCCTGTGGCCGCAGACCCTGAGCGGACACGCCTGGCGAAAGCGTTCCACCGATGACGTGGCTGCGGAAATGGCGCACGCCAAAGAGCTTTTCCCGCATGTCAAAGAGTTCTTTTTCGACGACGACACGTTCAACATTCAAAAGGCTCGCACCATCGAGCTTTGCGAAAAACTCAAGCCGCTTGGCCTTACCTGGTCATGCACATCGCGCGTCACCACAGATCGCGAAACGCTGAAAGCGATGCGCGAGGCTGGCTGTCGGCTACTAATCGTTGGCTTTGAATCCGGCGACCCTCAAATTCTGAAGAACATCAAGAAGGGTGCCACCGTCGAACGCGCGCGCGACTTCACCCGCGACTGCCACGATCTCGGCCTCACGATCCATGGCGACTTCATTCTTGGACTTCCGGGCGAAACCAAAGAATCCATTCGCAACACCATCAATTTCGCCAAGTCGCTCGACGTGGAAACGATTCAGGTATCCATTGCGCACGCCTATCCAGGAACGGAGTTTTACGACTTCGCCAAGAGCAACGGTTTCATCATCAACAACGGCGCCATGGTCGATGAGGAAGGCCATCAGTTGGCCCATGTCGAGTATCCCGGACTGCCAACGGACTACGTCCTTGAAATGGTGCATCGTTTCTACGATGAGTACTATTTCCGTCCGAAAGCGGCTTGGCGCGTAGTTAGCAAGGCGATCATGAATCGTGACCTGCCTCGTTTGTATGTCGAAGCGAAGGCGTTCCTGAAACTGCGTGCACAACGCAACCGCGTGGTTGCAAAAAGCAAGCGAGACAAGGCTGCGCTAGCCGCAACGCAACAAGTCGGCGCCTAGAGCAGTTCCACGGTCGGTGTACCCAGCGGACTATATCTTTGCGCAGCTTTTCATTCAGAAAATCTGCCCTGGTAATTCTTGGCCGGGACATAGTAGCCGTGGAACGGGTCTTAGGGCACGCCGGTTCGGTTGGATTTCATCCGCGCGGTCAGCCCACAATACGCTGACCGCGTTTCTCTTGCGCACGCCAACAAGCAACAACTGAAACCTGCAACGCAGGTGGAGGAGTCTCGCCATCGCCATCTCGCAGTCCACCATGACGTTTCGCCGCTACCTGATCCTCGGCGCTGTGATGGTCGGCGCATCGGTGGGCGACACATTTCTGAGCGCCGGTATGAAGCAAGTCGGTCCCGTCTCTCTACATCATCTCCTTGGCCTTTTGATTGCGCTAAAGAATCCTTGGGTTCTTAGCGGCATCGTTTTTCTGATCCTATTTTTTGCTTCCTACTTAACGGCGCTCTCCTGGGCAGACCTGACATTCGTTCTTCCCGCAACTGGCTTTGGCTATGTAATCGTTGCCCTACTGTCGAAGTTCTGGCTGCACGAAACTATTTCCGCTGGGCGTTGGGTGGGGATTGCCCTCATCACGCTTGGAGTCGGCTTCGTCACGCGAGGGCCCTCCTACACGAATCACACTCATCATGGCCAGAATGAGGAAATTGCCATTTCTGCGGACACCGGCGAACTCTCCACGAATGGAAAACGAGGGCGCTCAGCATGAACTTGTCTGGCGAAGGCTCCGTCTGGGCGATGATCGGCGTGATCGTCCTGCTGGCCACGTCCGGCGATGTTCTGCTCGCGGGTGCTATCCGTCAGATCGGGGATTTCGACGTGATCCGCAGCCATTCCGGATTCAGCGGAGCGATCCTGGCGGTATTGCGCAATACGCGTTTTTTTTCTGGCGTTCTGTGTATGGCCCTGAGTTTTTTCTCGCTGCTGTTTGCGCTCAGTTGGGCTGATGTCAGTCTGGTCGCGCCGGCGTCGGCCGCCCTTACCTTCGTGACAAACGCCTTTGCGGCGAAGTGGATATTGAAGGAAAATGTGGACGGCCGCCGCTGGATCGCTGCCGTGTGCGTTTGTACAGGCGTATTTTTCCTGAGTCGTTAGCCGATATAAATTTTCTACCGAAATAGGCGCATCAGCCCTTGCGGGGGCAAATCCGGTCGCAAGAATTTCCGCGGATTTCCAGCCGCTCGCGTCAATGCTTCCGTCGCAAGGTACCCACTGCGTACCGCGCCTTCCATGGTCGAAGGCCAACCGGTAGCGGTCCAGTCCCCCGCCAGAAATAATCCCGGCCAGGCTGTGATCGGC
The DNA here is from genome assembly GCA_021805955.1 of Acidobacteriota bacterium. The sequence goes on along the minus strand of JAJZDO010001004.1, from coordinate 2,385 downwards.
CCAGGTCGATAAGCGTCCAGTCCCGGAGTCACGGAAAACGTTGCGCGCACTTCTTTCACCACCGCAGCCTTCAACAGCTTCGCTTCACGCACAATTGGAAAGAATTCCGCCAGTTCCCGCAGTGCCAGATCGATGATTTCTTGCCGAGGCATGGGCACCAGCAACTTCGACGCGCTCACCACCAGCTCAAGATAACTTCCCGTGTCGCCGGAACGCCGCTGTGGCTGCAGTCGAGTCTTGTTGTACATCCATTGGATCGTGGTATCGAGCAAAACTGCATGGTCCAGATCGGTGATCGTACGATCGAACCAGAGATGGATACCCGTTATGGGAGAGTGTTGGAAATGGCCAAGCGTCTCATCGAGCGACGCCGACGTGCGGTCGGGCGAGGCTGGCAACAGCGGCAATAATTTCTGCATGGACTCAAACGGAACCGCGAGCACCACAGCATCCGCCTCAACATTGCCACCCTCAAGCCCAATTCGCCAGCGGTGACTGCGTTCGTCGTATTGGAAGCTGTCCGGACTTTTCCGCAAGCTTACTTCCCCGCCGTGCGACTGAATAAATCCGACTGCGTGCGAATACAGTTCACTCAACGGAATCGTCGGCACGCCCATCCACCCGGCTTGCGCAGACAGCATGAAGGACGTGCGAAAGACCATCGCGGCATAGTGCACGGAAACGCGGCCCAGATCTTCGTTCAGCGCACTCACCAGGACTGGGTTCCAGAATCGATCGATGGCGCGCCGCGTTTGTCCATGTCGAGCCAGCCATCCCGCAAAATTCTCTCTATTGTCTGGAGGCACTCCCTGTAGAAAAGTCAGCATTCCGCGGCTAATGGCAACCTTGTCGGCAACCGAGAGCGCGGAAGATCGAAGAAATGCCACTGCATTATGCAGTGGTGCCGGCAGAAGATTTGAACGCAACAAGCTCCGCCGCCCACCCGGTTCGAGAAACGTAATGCGATCGAACCAGCGAATCCGATCGGCCACGCCGAGCTGCTTATAGAAAGCGATTAGGTTCGTACAGCAGCCAAGCAAAACATGCTGGCAGTTGTCGACGACTTCTCCAGTACCGGGATGTACATACGAAGAGGCTCGCCCGCCGACGTACGGACGCCGCTCGATCAGATGAACCCGATAGCCGGAGTCGGCCAGCGCACAGGCAGCCGACAGACCGGCAAGTCCTCCTCCAACGACCGCTACGTCGTGAATGCCAGCACTGTGGGTAGTCTCGTTCGCCATGGGTTCCGTCGGAGTCATCACAAATATATATGTCTGTCGACTAATCTCTTTGAGCAAACCGCAGGCGAAGCGCCATCCACAATCCGCGAGCCAGTATCCAGATCTTTTCACCAGTCGGCACGGTCACTCGGGCGGAGAACACCTGGTATTGCGCCTTCTCGATGCGCCCCAGCAAACGCCGGTATATCGTCACCAGCACCCATAAAGCAGCTCGGCTGTCGCGGGAAATGAGCGGCAACAGGCTTTCCGCAGCCGAATAATATTGACGAGCGCGCGCAGCCTCCATCTCCATTAAGTCGCGTTCGTCCGGTGTAAGTTTTCGATTGCCCCGATTTGAAATGAACTGTTCCGTTGTCAAGTGAAACCGTTTGAGATCGTCAAGCGGGAGATAGATGCGGCCACGTTCTGCATCCTCGCGAACATCGCGCAAAATATTTGTCAACTGAAATGCAATTCCTGTCTGTTCCGCCAACGCTTTCGCGCGAGTATCGCTGTATCCGAAAATACGAATACACACCAAACCGACAACGGAGGCGACAAAGTAACAGTATCGATATAAATCGTCAAAAGTTGGATAGGTCGCGACTTCAGCGGCGGTAGCCAGACCTGTCAGATCCAGCATGGTTCCCTGCACCAGTTGATCGAGCAGTTCCATTGGAATTCCAAACCGCTGTTGCGCATCTCGCAAAGCGACAAAGACAGGATTGCCGGTGAAAGTGCCTGCTGCCGCACTGTGCCATTCATGCAGCCAGTCTTGGGATTGAAGCAGCCGCTGTTCGCGAGGGATTCGCTCATCATCTGCCAGATCGTCCGCATGGCGCATGAAAGCATAGACGGCACACACGGCAGCGCGTTTCGGCTTGGGCAATGCAAGGAATGCGTAATAAAAATTCTTTGCTTCTCGCCGCGCAATCGCCTCGCAGGCGTCGTACGCTTGCGCAACAGAATCGGTCACGCAGCCTGCCTTGCGGTCAGTCGCCCTACCATGGCACGTAGCAGCAGTGCGGCTTTCCTCGGTTTGGAAATGGCGGGGCGAGAGCGCAGCACGTCGTAACCCTGGCTCTCAATTGCACGTAAAATCTCCTGACCGCCGCGACTGAACAATGCAATGTCGACGGCCATCTCTTTGGTGGATGCCCGG
>JAJZDO010000243.1 GCA_021805955.1 Acidobacteriota bacterium | reverse complement strand
CTTGTACATCATTGGAGGCTCAGCGGTTCCCACGCCGATCCACAGCAGATGAACGCGTTTGGCAAAGGCCGCCGGATCAGCCATCACGCCGTTGTACGACGTGGCCGGGTCAAACTTCCCCCCGATAATTCCTGCCGCGCCGCTGAATCCGCCGATGTACGAGAAGAGGTCCAGGTGGTGAAGCGTGATGTCGAAGGTCTGCATTCCACCCATCGAAAGCCCAGCCATGGCGCGGTGATCGCGATCGCTCAGCGTGCGAAAGTGGCTATCGACGTAGGGAATCAGCACCTCGGTCAGGTCGTCAGAAAACGCCGAGAACATCTCCTGCATCGCCTTCATCGCTTCCGGCGAGCCGAAGGGGTGCGCCATCGGATTCGGTTCCGGAACTCCTGCTCGCCGCGCATATCCGTAGGCCATCACGATCAGGAATGGCTTGCTTTTCCCCGCTGCGATCAGGTTGTCCATGATGAAGTTGGCATGCCCCTGTTTGATCCATCCGGTCTCGTCCTCGCCGGCGCCATGCTGGAGATAGAGCACGGGATAACGCATCTTCGTATTCGCGGCATAACCGGGCGGGAAATAGATCATCGCGTGACGCCAGGATCCGGTCACCCTGGAGTAGTACCAAAGCTCGCGCACCGCGCCGTGATTCACATGCTCGGGCAGGTAGTAGGTCGAGCCTGCCTCGGGAATTTCAATTCCGCTCGCGTCCTTGCCGCCGCCGAAGAAGGTGTGGCTTCCGGGATCGCTTGCCTCAAAACCATCCACTATTACCGTGTAGTAGTGGAATCCAGGCACCAGCGGTTGCGTCGTCAGCGTCCACGAGCCATCCGCGCCTTTGGTCATCTCCTGCTTCGGATTGCCCCAGAAGTTGATCTGTACGCTGGAGGCATTTGGAGCCTGTATGCGAAATTGCGCGCGACCAGTTGCATCGACGCGCGGATACTGAGCGCCCCAGACGTTCGTTGAGGCTGGCTGAAAGGTTTCCGAACTCTGCGCCAAGGCGGGAAGAGCTGCGGCGAGGATGAGAGCAAGTGTCAGTGCAGCACGTTTCATGTGGGTCTCCTTTTACGCGGATTGCAGGCCAGCGCGGAAGGTTTCTGTAACCGTTTACCAAGCGTATCGGCGAACAGAATTCCATCCGCAAAAGTTCCGGTCTGCAATCGTCTACGGCACTATACACGACGGCGAAAAACTTTGAATAGTTTCAGAGTCCCTGAAATATATCGATTTATCCTCTTGTCTCTTGAGGAGTGAGTCTGCTATGTTTCGTGGGCTGGAGAAACGCAATTTCGGAAATCGTTTACAGACAGTTGCTTTTCCGCTCGCTTTGCTCGTCGGCTGGAACACTCACCGATGCAGCAGGTTTCATTCGTAGCCCCTGGGAGGTCTTCCATGTCAATCCGCGCCCTGCGCGTTTCTTGCACGCTCGCAGTCGGCATGCTGTTTCTATCGCCGCTGGGCGCGCAGCAGCCGGTCACATTGTCCATCGATGCGGCTCACCCGGGCGCGAAAATCAGTCGTTATATTTTTGGTCAATTCGCGGAGAATCTCGGCCACGGACTGTACGGCGGCATTTGGGTTGGGCCTGACTCGCCCATTCCCAACACGCGCGGCATTCGCAACGATGTGGTTACCGCGCTGCGCGCCATCCGCGTGCCGGACGTACGTTGGCCGGGCGGCTGCTTTGCCGATCAGTATCACTGGCGCAAGGGGATTGGCCCGTCCAGTCAGCGTCCGGCCACGCTCAATGCGGCGTGGGGCAATGTCGTCGACACCAACGCCTTTGGCACAGATGAGTTCATGGACTTCATGCAGCAGATCGGCAGCACACCGTACGTCTCCATCAACGTTGGCTCCGGCACCGTTGAGGAGGCCGCTGACTGGCTCGAATACATGACCGCCTCTGCGCCGACGGCGCTGGAAAAGGAGCGTGCCGCAAACGGCCATCCGGCCCCCTACACCGTCGGCTTTCTTGGCATCGGCAACGAGAGCTGGAGTTGCGGTGGAGATATGACGCCGGACTACTACGTGAGCCAGATGAAGATTTACAGCCGCTTCGTGAACAACATGAATCCCGCACAGCAGAAAACGGAGCCGATGCTGAAGATCGCCGTCGGACCGGGCACGCCGGATACGCAGTGGACCGAGGCCGTGATGAAGGCGTGGAAACAGCACGACTGGAGCTGGGATATCAACGGCATGTCTCTCCACTGGTACACCGTTCCCAACGGCTGGCCACCGTCGACGCAGTCGCAGAATTTTGATCTCAATGACTACGCTCGCACGATTCACTCCGGCCTCTTCATGGAGGATCTGCTGCGAGGGCAGGAGGCGGTAATGGACAAGTATGACCCGCTGAAGAAAGTGGCTCTGGTGGTTGATGAATGGGGTGCGTGGCATGCGCCGCTGAAGGGCACCAATCCTGCATTTCTCATGCAACAGAACAGCATGCGTGACGCTATTCTGGCCGCTGTTGAGCTGAATATCTTTCTGCATCATGCTGATCGCGTGCGCATGACCAACATTGCGCAGATGATCGATGTGCTTCAGGCGATGATCCTCACCGACGGACCCAAAATGGTTCTGACGCCGACCTACTATGTCTACAAACTCTATCTGCCGTTCCAGGACGCAACCTTTGTGCCTGTCCATTTCGACGCTGGTTTTTATACGGAAGGCGCGGTCACGCTACCGCGCATCGATGCAGTTGCAGCACGAGACGCTCATGGAAAGCTATGGCTTGAGTTGACCAACATCGACCCCCACCAGCCCGCAACTGTGAACGCATCGCTTATCGATGGCGCATCCACGGAAGCGGAGGGGGAAACGCTTACGGCACCGACCGTGGATAGCATAAACACCTTTGAAAACCCAGATAGCGTTGTTCCGCAACCGGTGCATGGAAAGCTCGTACGCGGACAAATGACGCTGACGCTCGCGCCCCTGTCGGTGACCGTCATCCGGCTGAATTGATTTTTCTGGAGCAAAGCACATGCAACCATTTCCACTCGTAGATTTTTGCTCATTGCTTGCCCGACGCATCGGCTGTATGCAATCGGTTGCAGGAGAGCATGGCGAAAATTATCAAGACACGATCCACAAATCTCAGACAAGCCAATTTTCAGCGAGGTACAAATTCATGAATTTCAAGACCACTTCTAAATTAATCCGCCGAAGCATCCCGCTCGCCATCGCCGCGATTACGCTTCACGCGCAGGTGCAGACGATTGTTCCGCCGGTTGTGCCGAATGCGAAGCCGGACACCGTCGAGCACATCAAAATTCACGGCCAGTCTCTGGAAGGAAATCTGGAGGGTGACGCCGTGGATCGCGATGTGATTGTGATGTTGCCGCCCAGCTACGCCACGGACAAGCATCGCCGCTATCCGGTCGTCTACGCGCTGCATGGCTACTCCATCGGTGCCGAGCAATGGACGCACGAGATTCATGTCCCGCAGACGATCGAAGGCGGATTCGCACTGGGCGCAAAAGAGATGATCTTTGTCTTTCCGGATTCGAAGACGATTTACAACGGCTCGATGTACTCCAGCTCAATGACCACCGGCGACTTTGAAAACTATATTGCGCACGATGTCGTCGCCTACATCGACGCGCACTATCGCACGATTCCGGATCGCCGAAGCCGTGGGCTTGTGGGCCACTCCATGGGCGGCTACGGAGCGACGCGCATCGGCATGAAGCACGCCGATGTCTTTGGCGCGCTCTACATCATGAGTCCCTGCTGCCTGTCGTCGATGGCCGGGCCTGCCGTGCCGAACGAACAGATGAAGGAGCGTGCCATCGCCAGCGAAAAGAAGGTTGCGGCGGCGAAATCTCCCGCCGATCTTGCCGCCGCGTCGCCGGGTTTTGCAGCCGCTCAGTATGCAACGGCGGCAGCGTGGGCGCCGGACCCGAAAAATCCGCCGCTCTACTTCGATCTGCCGACGAAGGACGGCGTTCCCCAGCCGGAGATTGTCGCGAAGTACACGGCAAACTCGCCGCTTGCCTTTGCCGACCAGTACATCGGAAACATGAAGCGTTACAAGGCGATCTCGATCGATGTGGGCGATCAGGATGGACTGCGGTTTGACGCCGGCAAGCTGCACTCGATCCTCGACAGCTACGGCATCGCCAACAGCTTCACGATCTATCCGGGCACGCACACCAGCGCCGTCGCAGATAGATTCCAGAATCACGTCGTGCCGTTTTTCAGCACGAATCTCTGCTTCACCAGGGATTGTCGTTAGAACGCATGTCGCTAACCAGGGATTCCGCGAAAGCGATCCGCATGAGATCGGCAACCAAAGCGAGACTCTCAAAATGTTGCGAGAGCGATTGTGACAGATACGAAATGCGCCACGGAAGAGATTCCGAGAAACGAAATCTACAAGGAGGGTTCATGCAGAATTGGTCGCGACGACGTTTTCTGCGGGCGGCAGCCACGATCTCTGCTCTCCCGCTGAGTCAGTTCGGCGCAGGGATGCCGCATCCCGCGTCAGGGCTGCTGGAGCCTTTTCCGCTGGGCGCGGTGCGGCTGGAGGCGGGAGTTTTTCAGACGCAACAGGAGATCAACGCGCGCTATCTGGATTCTCTGGATGTGAACAGGATGCTGCACTGCTTTCGACTGACGGCCGACCTTTCATCCAACGCAACGCCACTTGGCGGATGGGAGGCTCCGGATGTCGAGTTACGCGGCCACTTCACGGGAGGACACGCGCTTTCTGCTTTTGCACTCGCGCGGTC
>JAJZDO010000306.1 GCA_021805955.1 Acidobacteriota bacterium | reverse complement strand
AACAGCAGCGTTGCCGGCGGAGTGGGGATGGGGCCGACCTCGAATTTCGTGAACGCAGGCTACTTTCAGAACCGGTTCGCGCCATCCACCAGCGCCATCCTGTCCTTGGGGAAGCACAATCTTTCCTCCGGGTTCAACTTTGCATACACCCAATTGAACATCCGCAATCGGCGTACAGGCATAGCGAACTTAAGCATCAATACATTCCCCGATTTTCTGGCTGGAAATCTGCACACCGGCTCCATTCTTGTAGGCAACAGCAATCGCTACTATCGCAGTAAGGAAGCAGGCGCATATCTCCAGGACCAGTGGCAGGCAACGACCACGCTGAGCATCAATCTTGGCGTGCGTTACGACTACGACGGCCCGCTCTATGAGAAAAACGGCAATCTATTTAACTTCGATCCCAGCCGGTTTCAAGTCACTGAGACTTCGGTCGTCAACGATGGGTTGATCGTGGCGGGCAACAACAAACTTTACGCTACACCCGGCGTCAGCGCTTCTACTTTGAAGGGCAGGCAATGGGGCGTCAGTCCGCGAATCGGCTTTGCCTGGTCGCCCGCTCGGGACCGAGGCCGCATTGTCTTTCGCGGATCATACGGCCTGTATTACGACCGAGGGGAGTATTTCCAGTACCTTTCGCCGCCTGCCGGGCAGGGAGTGTCGGGTCCGTTCGGCGTGACGCAGGAACCGCCGCTGGCCAACTATGTCAACTCGAATCGCGGTCCGGGAACATTGAGCGAACCATTCAAGGGCCTGGATCTGAACGGCGGAGTGACCAATCCGAATGAATTTGCTTCGCTGCTGCCCACCATCCAGGACATCAAGAACTTCGGCACAACGCCGTTCCCAATTGGCAATTACAACATCAACAACAAGCTGCCTTATGCGGAAAACTATATGTTCGACATGCAATGGCAGCCCCGCAACGACCTGTCCTTCACCTTCGGCTATGCGGGCAATCGCGGCAAGCACCTGATTATTCCACTGCCGATCAACCAGCCCCACATTGCGACCCCTGGGAACCCCTTCAATGGCGAGACCTATTCTTATGGCTATCAAGTGCTGAGTCCGATCACGGGCAATCCGATGTCCACGGAACCCTACAGCACATATAGCGGCGGCAATGTCGATTTGCGCGTGCCTTATCCCGGTTACGATCCGAACTCGACTTCGTTCACAGCTTCCGGCATCTCCGCCTATGACGCGCTGCAGGTGCAGGTAGACAAGCGCATGTCGAAGGGGCTGCAAGTCGGCTTCGCCTACACCTTTTCCCATACCTTGGACGAGCAGAGCGATCTTGGACTGTTCTTTACCGGTGACAACCCAAACCGTCTGCAGGACAGCTACGCCACGGCGGACTTCGACCGCACGCATGTCACTTCTGTGAGCTATCTGTATCAATTTCCGCAATTGCATGCGGGCAGCCACATTCTGCAAAAGTTTATCAACGGCTGGCAGTTGGCTGGTGTAACAATTTTCCAGAGCGGGCAGCCTTACAGCATTTACGATTTCACAGGTGCGGTTGCCAGCCAGTATTATGGCACCAACGTCAGTTTGTTGAACCCTATTGTGCCTCTCGCGCCCGGCTATAACGCGAGCAACGCTCTGACTGGCCACTCCGGCGCGTTTTTCGATGGGAATGGATTGCCGATTCCAGCAATCAAACCGGAGGCCATCACCGTCCCGCTGGTCGGTCCCGGCGTGCATGGCGCACCGCCCTGCGATCCGTCTGGCGGCCCGAATAACGGTCCGCTCTGCGACAACTATGAAACTACGTTCGCCGTACCTGGATTGCGCAATATCTTCCGGCAGTCATTCCAGAAACGGGCAGACGTATCCATGCAAAAGATCACAAACTTTCTGGGACGCTACCAGTTCCTATATTCCTTCGACGTGTTCAACCTGACCAATACAACCAGCTTCGACATTCCCAATAACAACACCAGCATCGGGGCTTTCAGCTACCAGATCACTCCCGTCACCGGCAACCCATTTACCGACGGCATCTACACCCTGCCGACGGCCAATAATCTGAATGGATTTGCGCAGGTACAGCACACCATCGGCAGTCCACGCATTGTGCAGATGTCGCTGCACTTCATTTATTAGTTCGAGGCGACTATTAGTTCAAGGCCACGGCCGCTTTTACCTGCGGCGGAAGAATGAAAAAAGTCCGCGCCGCTCCGGAGCGGTTTCTTCCCCGTCCTCATCCTGCTGGTCGTCCGGCATCGGCTGGCTGGGTAGAGTTTCTCCATAGAAAATCCTGCGTGGATTTTCCACGCAAAGCGACTCGGCCTCTTCTTTGCCAAACTTATTGGCCAGATAGGTATACGCCTCGCTCATCACCGGCGGTCTGGAGGTGATGTTGTGCGCGTCCGTGGCCACGACATGCACTCGTCGCGACGCGACGAGCTGCTGCGAAACCCGCTGCGGACCTTTGCCGAAATGGCCCAGCAGGGAACCGGCAGTCACCTGCACCAGGCAACCCATGCGGATCCACTCGACCAGCTTCTCCGGCTTCTGCATCAGTGTCAGGTTGCGTTCAGGATGGGTAAGGATCGGGACAATTCCCGCAACCGACATCTCATGGAAGCTGTTGGAGATGTTCTGCGGAATGCCGAAGTCGGGAAACTCCACCAGCAAATACTGTTTGCCATTGATGGTGTAGCGCGCCGGATGTTCCAGCGAGCTTTCAATATTGTCGTAGCTCAAATGAAAATCGCAGCCCACGCCGAGGGTGAGACGCTCACCCAGCTTCTCCCGAAGGCAGGTCAGCCGGGCCGCATTCTCTTCCGGAGAGAAAACATATTCGCTATTTGCATGGGGCGTGCAAACGACGTGGGTGATGCCGTCGCCGATCGCGATCTCCGCCATCTTCAGGGAGGTTTCGAGATCGGTCGGGCCGTCGTCGAGACCGAAAAGCAAATGATGATGGATGTCGATCATGCGTGCGTTCAAATTTCCTTCCAGGCTTTCGCCCACAGCCCCCATGGGCCTTTCCATTACTTAGCCGCGAGCGCCGCTACCATCGATTGAAAGATGCGCAACCCATCCGCCGACCCAAGCAGAGCTTCGCTCGAACGGTCCGGGTGCGGCATCATTCCCAGCACGTTGCGCCCCTCATTTAAGATGCCTGCGATGTTCGAGAGAGAGCCGTTCGGATTGGCGTCGGCGGTGACCTCTCCGGATGCTGTGGCATAGCGGAAAGCGACGCGGCGCTGCCGCTCCAGTTGTTCGAGCGTTGCGCCATCGCAGAAATAATTGCCTTCCATGTGTCCGATGGGGATTTTCAGCACCTCGCCATCCTGCAGCAGATGGGTGAAGGGTGAATCCGTCGTCTCGGTGCGCAGATGCACTTGCCGGCAGATATATTTCAGTCCCGCGTTGCGCATCAGAGCGCCCGGCAGCAGACCACTCTCGGTCAGGATTTGGAACCCATTGCAGATGCCGAGTACCAGGCCGCCATCGGAGGCAAATTTCTTGACCGGCTGCATAATTGGGGCGAAATGCGCGATCGCGCCGGTGCGCAGGTAGTCGCCGTAGGCAAAGCCGCCAGGCACCAGGATCGCATCGCAACCCTCCAGGTCGCAGCTTTCGTGCCACAAAAAGGTGACCGGCTGTCCGACGACCTGAGAGATCACATGGTACGTGTCGTGGTCGCAATTGGAGCCGGGAAAGGCAAGCACGCCGAATTTCATTTGCATGTAGTTTATCAGCGCTGTGTGTCTGAGGTTGCAAACGTTGCGGCAGGGTAAGGCAAATGTCTGGACGCCACCTATTCATACAGATGGTGTGCTCGTTCTATAGTGTTGGTGTGGTTCGCACCTAACTTTATGCTGGAGAGAACGATACATGAATGAATTCGGCGGTTTATTGGATGGGCGCATGTTTCTAACGAATTCGCCTTTTCGGTCATGGCACTTTCTTGGGACTAGCGTGGTGGGCCTGGGAATACTGGTAATGGATACGTATATCCTATGCCGACACTGGCACACCCTGTCCCTGGGCGTCATCGTTGTTTTGGGGGTATTTATCGGAGTGCATACCATATATCAATGGTGGCGAGCGCTACTCTATTACTCGAAGATAAGGCAACTCCACAACATGGAGATTTCTCAAGAGAACAATGATATATCTCCGCAAGAGACGGTCCTGCGGATTGCCGCCGGAGGGATTACCGACATTCTTTTCTATTCATTTGGCATGACATTTATAGCGCTGATCATCATCGCATCTACGCTAAGTCACCTAGACGGTATAAGGTAGCGCCGTGTTCTTCACGAGCCATATCTCGCCGGCCACTCCGAATCCTGCGGCCAAGGCGGACAGGGCGTTGCTGAACTGGTGGCGCGCGGTTACCCTAGATGCTCTGCTGGTAGGCATTCTGTGGTGGGTTGGGCTGACTTTGCTGTATGTGCCACTGGCTCCGCTGTGGGCGCTGCTGGCCGGGATGGCGCAGCTTGTCCCTCACATTGGCGGAATGCTGGGGCTGATCGGGCCGACTCTGAGTCTGCTCTTTGCCGGCGGTGGCTGGCAGCAGTTCGGTCTACTGTTGTGTCTGTATGCCGCAGTCGTCTTGATCGATCAACTGCTGCTGCAGCCGTGGCTGATGAAGCGCAGCGCCAGAGTGCCGATCTGGGCCTCCATCTTCGGGCCGATCGTCCTCGGCATCATCATCCCATTCTGGGGAGTTCTGCTGGCTCCCCCGCTGCTCGCCGTTGTTATTGGGAATGTCGAAGCTGG
>JAJZDO010000652.1 GCA_021805955.1 Acidobacteriota bacterium | reverse complement strand
GCAAGGCGCGCCTGCGTATAACATCAAACTATTCATGCGTGGACCAATAATTGGCGTGGCTATTTTAACTGTACAAGTAGACAGGGACAAAGCAATTGAATTCTGGCGCGGCGCAGCAATGGATGACGGCCTCAAAACCGGCGATCCTCGGAAAGCACTAATTACATGGCTCCGTAACCAATCAAAATTACAACGTCAGAATCAGCACCTGGCCGCGCAAGCCTGTTGGAATGCATGGTTTGACGGTAGACCACTCACGAGAGTATTCGCGACCACAGGGTCAGCAGCAAAAATGAATGGCCTTGATGACAATGCTGTTCCTGCGTCGAGCGGACAAAAAACGGAGTAGGCAAATGGGTGTATACGGATGAGATTGCCGCTTTTGGCGAATCCAAGCCACGAAGCAACGTGCGTAGCGGAAAAGCAGGTGTAGTTTTTGGAAATAAACGTGACATTACAGCAATAGGATGAAGGATAAAACTGAATCGAGCGCGCATGTCGCTCATCGCATTCATACTGGAGGAGAACGAAATGAAGACAATTCGAAGCATTGTGGACATAAGCAGCGCGCTTTTGGCCGGTCTGATTCTCACGATCGCCGCGATCCTGCTGCTGGTGCTTGTGGCGCTCAACGCCCACGCGTGGCTATGGGGTGGCGCGACGGAAATCTCGGTCTGGTCCATCGTCACGATTGTGGTGCTGCTGCCGATCGGGATCATCATGCTGATTCATAACCCACGCCGCGGCATAGCGCTCATCATTCCATTCGCATGGTGGATGGCAGCCCCTTTCGTGATGCCCGGAAACACCAGCGCGACGGTCGATCAGTTCGCATCGTTGGCCGCGGTGAATGCATACGCAATGTTGCCTAGCATAAAGAATGTTGATCAATACTGCAGTCAAGCGAAAGCGCTGTCCGATGCCTTGTATAAAACGCCGATCAGCGATGTTTACGGAAACGGCGGACGTGTGCGTCAAGCACAACTCAACGCGCGATGGACCGTCAACGAAACCATAGCCGGGGCCGGCGTACTGCCGGAAGCGACCGCATCACTCGAATACGTCATTCGGAAAGGCGAATCGAACGGATGCGGCATGACGCGCGCGTACTGGCATGGCGCCGAAGTCATGCTCAAGGAAAACGCAAACAAGAATCAGGTGGCCGTGGAACAAGGCAAAGGATTTATTGAAGCGCTGCGCCTGAATGTCCCTGGCGTTCTGAGATCAGTCTTTTACAGTTGATGTTTTTAGGACAAACAAGTTGTACTATCCGCTTCTCAAAGTCAGACCCGAGGAAAAATTACGATGAAAAATATGATTGAAGTGAAAGAAGGCGAATCGTTGTCACCAGCATTAGCTTCCATATTAAAATTCGGTGTACTGATCATTTCCATGATCATTTTTCTAGCTGCCGCGATACCGTTTGTATTGCATTGGGTTATCGCAAAGACAGTTCTTAAATCCATTGTTGGATGCATCACGGCGTCCGGCTTTATGGTGTGTTTGATGTTCGTGTCTAGTATCCTCAATCTTCCAAAACAGGTTTCCATTGTTCTTGAGATCGCTTCTTTCGTTTTTTTGTTTGGAACAGCGATTCTTGCGTTTGGCATGGGGTTCGGAGTCTTGGTTTCATACCTCTAATAACTGATCCTAAGTACGCGCTCTGATGGGCATGCGGTCGTCGCGCTGTTGGAGAGACATTGTTGGTGGCGAAGACCTTGCTGAGCAACAGTTTCCAGGCAATACCGGCGGCTGAGCTTCTAGGCTAATCAAGTTCAAAGATGCGCAGACCAACTGATAACCATGGAGGGAGACGCAATGTCAAAGATAAGCAAACGGAAAGGCAGGATGGACCGCATTGAACGAAAAGAAAGGGCCAGGGATGCCGCAATTGGCCAAGCCGGAAAAGGATTTTTTAAGCTAATCAAGTGTATGCACGCCGCTTACATGGTCATTAAAGTATTATTTTATCTTTGCGCTTTTGAAGTGCTGGCGTGCGTGGTGGGATTCATATACGACTGCAAAGGATACGCTGAGATTAGCATCTGGTGGGCAGCCTCATTTCTAAGTGCTGCCACGCTAACGATGGTGGCATACCGAATATGTCAGTTCAGGTTGCGAGATATTCCACTCAACAACGACGCATGGAGCGCAACCCCATATAAATCACTGCAAAATTTTATTGACGGAGCACATGATGTACACATCGAGCTATATTGTTATACAATTATAATTGTTTCCGCGTTATGTGTTGCCGCGTCAAATCATTATTTTTAGAGTGGCATGATTCATGCAAAACTCGGGGGCGTCAAGATGGCCAATTCCTCTCGCAGAAATCAGTACACTGATCTGGGATTTCTGACGAACAAGGTCAGCGCCACGGCGTATGCTCAGACAGGCTTTTCAGAAGACATCAGGAGGGCGGAACTATGACCACCAGCAGCAACCCCGTCTTGGATGGTAGATCGAGCCGAGTGAGGCCGACAGTATCAGCACGGCGGATGCGCGATTCTGGTGACTTAATCCAGCTTCCGCTGCGCGGCACGTTCCTGTTGCTGGCGCATCCGGTCCTCGATGGACATCTCTACGGTGTCTTCGCCTCTCCAGTGACGCGGCGCGACGAGATCCATTTCGTGCTTCAGGGCACCGACCCCGACGAGCCACCGGTGCTGGCCGGGCACGAGGCTTCCACCTGCCTTCAGGTGCTTCGAGCCTTCCGCGGCATGGTGGAAGGCCACGACATGGAGAGCATCCATTTTTACGCCTACTACGACGGTGCGTGGCAGCACAACGTGTTCGTTGAATGGCATCCTGAAAGGCAAGAGAAATCATGGCCCGATTGCGATTCAGGTGCCGCGCTCGGGGATCCGATCATCGAGCAGGTCGACTTCGAGAGCCTTGTCCTCGAGCCGGCGAAGGACGACTTCGATGAGCACCCGCTGATTTACTGGCGCCACTCGAACGAGGCCATCAAGAAGGCTATCCGTACGCACGAAGACGAACTCGATTCGCACGCGAAAAGCGCAAAAGTGCAGGTGCCGTTCGGGGCCATCTCCTACGGGGCAACCGAGATCCGCTCGCGCGTCGGCCTCTTCGCAAAGCGCAAGGACGTCTTGCGCATGCGCATGCGCGCCCTGGAGCGAGACTCAAAAGTGATCTACATGACGCCCATCGTGGCCGCCAATGCCCGGACTGGCTGGGCGGTGGTAGCTGTCGTGTTCAAGGAATTGCGACACCACATCCAAGTGTTCGAGCCTGGCACACACAGCGTGCCGACCTGGAAGCTTGAGTCGTTAAGGAATGATTTTGCCCGCCATGGTGTGCGTGCGGAAATTCTTTCCAAGACTTCTTGGCGCGTGGAATTGGCAACCGAGGTTGATCTTTCAGATTCCGATTCCTCGGGAGATAGGGTGTTCAGGCGCGGCGCGTATACGTTCGAGTTCACGGGCGAGCCAGAGCGAATAAGCATCGTTCCGTACGTGCCTTGATTCGCCAACCCAAAGGTACAAAAAAGTGAACGCCTGATCGCAATTCGACGATAAATTTCGCACGGACGGTTGGGAAGCGCCTGGATGAACATCGAAGGAAACAGGGCGTTGACGACCCCGCGGGCAGAGCCGAATCGGAGCGTGTCGTGCATCGACCGGCGTGCAGCCGTGCAAGCGATGCCGCGCGGCGAGGCGGGCGTCCGTGGCCACGCTGGTGTGGTCTCACCCCGTGCGATAGGCACGTGCGTTGATTTCGCCGTGACCGAATCCACTTCCCCCATCGAGCGCGCGTACCGCGTGCGGCTGCGCCTGAAGCCGGCGCAGGAACGCCGGTTGCTGCGCCTGTTTGGGGCAGTGACAGGGAAACTACGGTGCGGTGCCATCTTGCAAGTCAGCGACAACTGGAATCAGCGAAAATTCCGCCACACAAAAGACACACGCGATGACCACGGGCACCGTAGGACAGATTGAACTCAGCAGGCTCAGCCCTGGCGCTCGCGTTCCGGCGGAGCCGCCCAAGCTGGTCGCCCTTAACGCCAAGTGGGCCGTGTGGCGCATCGTTGTTCCCGGCATGGCGGACCGCTTCATGAGGGCCGAATCGTGCGCACTCGATGGCAACAGCTTTGCGGTAATGGTGGACGGAGACGGTTTCTATCACGCCTGGCTCGCGAGCAACGGCCATGTCGGGTGCCCGCTCCGGGTGGACATGCCTGCGGATCGCAAGTTCGCCAGCGCCGTGGATGGCTTCGCGCGCGGCATCAGCAGCCCAGTCCCTCTCGCTGACGTTGAGGCCATGCGCACAGCGCGCGGCATCAGTATCAGCTTCAACAATGGGGTGACGCGCACGCTATGGCTGCTCGCAAACCACGCAATGGCCTTCCCGGTTCGCGCTTGCGGTGTCGAAGTGGCCAGGCTGATCGGCGAGGCGGCTGGTATCGATGTCGAACCGATCCACTATGAGACGCTGTTCCGCGACGCTAAGGTGAAGCAGCGGGAGGACTGGAAGCAAGGTGAATGGGAGTCCCTAGGCGCCGTTACAATACCCTGATTGGTGACACAGCCAAGAGGCAACGAAGGTAAGCGGCGGGCCGCACCATGAAGC
Organism: Acidobacteriota bacterium; assembly: GCA_021805955.1. Next base: position 156 of record JAJZDO010000652.1, on the reverse strand, counting down.
TGAAAAGGAGTGACGAAGATGGAACAACCACAAGCCGAAAACAACGCCGTTGGTAGCCTGTCCGACTTGACATGGATTGCTCAGCTGCAATTGTGTGCTGTCGACCCGCCCAGCGGGGCCAGCGCTTTGCGCTGCTGACCTTGGTGCCAGCACCGG
>JAJZDO010000619.1 GCA_021805955.1 Acidobacteriota bacterium | reverse complement strand
ACCTGAATCCGGTAGAGGACTTATGGGGCAACATCAAAGGTCAGGAACTGGCCAACCGCTGTGTTGCTGGACTTGGCGAGGCCGAAGACGGCGTGCGCAGCGGCATGGCCCGAGTGCGCCAATCCCAGCTGGGGTTTTCTTTCCTGCACCACGCCGGGCTCTATTTTTGACCCATCGTGTCACCCTATTATGCGAGACTCAGTAGAATCCTGCTACACCTGCAACAAGATTGACTGCGGTCACTTGTGTTCCGCAGTCATGCGATCCAGCGCCAGGTTCAGTTCCAGTACATTCACGCGAGGCTCGCCCAGAAATCCAAATTGTCTCGGCTCAATGTGTACCTGCAGGAGATGCTCTACCTGATCCTGGGGCAGGCCACGAACGTGCGCAATCTCGGCAACCTGGTATTCGGCCGCGGCCACGGTAATGTCCGGATCCAATCCTGAACCGGAGGTCGTGACCAGATCGATCGGGACATCTGTCTGAGCGTTCTCATAATTGGCCTCGCGGACGCGCCAAGCCTGCACGCTCTGCGCCACGCGCGCAATCAGACTCGCGTTCGTTGGGCCAAGATTCGAACCGGAAGAGTTGGCTGCGTCATATCCGGTACCAGCGGCGGAAGGGCGGCTGTTAAAGTAGCCCGGGCCAGTGAACGACTGCCCAATCAGTTTGGAACCGATCAGGACACCATCTTTCGTGATCAGTTGACCGTCAGCCTTCGCCGGCATCAAAACGTGTGCCAGAGCTGTCATTCCAAGCGGGTAGCCGAGTCCGAGAAGAACCGTCGTTACAAGAGTAAATAGACAAGCTGTGATCAGTTGTTTCCGCATATGGGTTCCTCAAATCAGGTGCATGGCCGTAATCGCCATGTCAATGAGCTTGATGCCAACGAAAGGAAGAATAATTCCTCCCAGGCCGTAGATCACTAGGTTGTTCCGCAGTAGGATTTCCGCGCTCATCGGCTTGTACTTCACGCCTCGCAACGCCAGCGGAATCAGCGCGACAATAATCAGCGCATTGAAGATGACCGCGGACAAGATGGCAGACTGCGGTGTGCGCAGATGCATGATGTTCAAAGCGCTCAACACGGGGAAAGTTGCCGCAAACATCGCCGGAATGATCGCAAAGTATTTGGCGACATCGTTAGCGATGGAGAAGGTGGTCAGCGCTCCGCGTGTCATCAAAAGCTGCTTGCCGATTTCGACAATCTCGATCAATTTGGTGGGGTTGGAATCCAAGTCGACCATGTTCCCGGCTTCCTTGGCCGCCTGGGTGCCCGTATTCATTGCGACGCCGACATCGGCTTGTGCGAGTGCAGGCGCGTCGTTGGTTCCGTCGCCCGTCATCGCAACCAGTTTGCCTTCGCTTTGTTCTCGCCGGATCAGATCCATCTTGTCTTTCGGCTTCGCCTCGGCCAGAAAATCGTCCACGCCGGCTTCGCGAGCGATGGCCGCTGCAGTCAGTGGATTGTCCCCCGTAATCATGATGGTGCGAATGCCCATGGCACGCAGTTGCGCGAAGCGTTCGCGAATGCCGCCTTTCACAATGTCCTTCAGATGGATCGTTCCCAGCGCGCGATTGTTTTCCGCAACCACCAGCGGCGTGCCTCCGCTGCGCGCAATCCCTTCCACATCCGCTCTCACCTCATCGGCCATCGTGCCGCCGGATTCCTTGATGAATTTTGCAATCGAATCGGCTGCTCCTTTGCGGATAAGACGGCCGTCCACATTGACGCCGGACATCCGCGTTGTCGCGCTGAAAGGAACAAACTCCGCGTGTATGGTTGTCAGATCGCGCCCGCGCAGACCATACGTTTCCTTGGCGAGCACGACGATGGAGCGGCCTTCTGGAGTCTCGTCCGCAAGCGAAGAAAGCTGTGCGGCATCGGCAAGCTGGTCCTTGGTCACTCCCGGCGCCGGTAGAAATTCCGTGGCCTGCCGGTTGCCAAATGTGATCGTCCCGGTCTTATCCAGCAGGAGCGTATTCACATCGCCGGCAGCTTCCACCGCGCGGCCAGACATCGCCAATACGTTGTGCTGCACCAATCGATCCATGCCGGCTATCCCGATGGCGGAAAGCAACCCGCCAATCGTCGTCGGAATCAGGCAAACCAGCAGCGATACCAGAACGAAGACCGTTTGCGGCGAGTGCGAATAGATGGCGATGGGCTGTAGCGTGACCACGGCCAGCAAGAAAATGATGGTCAGCCCAGCCAGCAGGATGTTCAGCGCAATTTCGTTGGGGGTCTTCTGCCGTTCGGCGCCTTCGACTAAAGCAATCATCTTATCGATGAAGGTCTCGCCGGGGTTGGATGTAATCCGAATTTTAATTTGGTCTGACAGTACTCGCGTGCCTCCTGTAACCGCCGACCGGTCGCCGCCGGATTCTCGGATCACGGGAGCGGATTCGCCAGTGATGGCGGACTCGTCGACCGATGCCACCCCATCGATGATCTCTCCGTCGCCCGGAATCATTTCGCCCGCGGATACGACGACAATGTCACCGGAGCAGAGTTTCGAACTGGGGACCTGCTCCATGACACCTTTTTCATTGAGGCGGTTCGCCATCGTTTCCGACTTGGCTCGGCGCAGTGCATCCGCTTGCGCTTTGCCGCGCCCTTCCGCCATTGCCTCGGCGAAGTTTGCGAATAGCACCGTGAACCACAGCCACAGTGTGATCTGAAGATCGAAAACCCAGGGGGACCCATGTGCCCACAGGTTCTCCACCAGCAGCACAGATGTAATGACGCTGCCAATTTCGACAACGAACATCACCGGGTTCCGCATCATGTTTATGGGGTTTAGCTTGGACAGAGAATCGACCAGCGCGCGCGTGGCAATTTGCGCGTCCCAGATCGATCTTTGATGAGTGTTTTTTGTTTTCGCCATGTTGCTTTCTCCGAACGATGCTTGCCCTAGAAGGTTTTTCCTGCATACAGCAGAAGATGTTCAAGAATTGGGCCCAGAGTGAGTGCGGGAAAAAAGGTCAGCGCACCCACAATCACAATCACTCCCACCAGGAGAATCGTGAATAACGGTGTCGTTACCGGAAAAGTCCCCGCGGATGCCGGAACGATTTTTTTCCTGGCCAGGTTGCCGGCCACCGCCAACATGGGCACGATCATCAGAAAGCGCCCGCTCAACATCACGAACGCCAGGGTCAGATTGTAATAATTCGTGTTTGCGTTCAACCCCGCAAAGGCCGACCCATTATTGCCGGCCGCCGAGGTGAAGGCATACAGAATCTCCGAAAGTCCATGCGGGCCGGTGTTTGCCAGGCTGCTGAGTCCCAGGTGCGGCAACAAGACGGTCACTCCGGTGAAGCACAAGATCAACAGCGGGAAGATGAGGATGTACAGCATGGCCATCTTCACGTCGTACGCTTCGATCTTCTTGCCGAGATACTCCGGCGTTCGACCGACCATCAGTCCGGCGATGAAGACGGAAAGAACGACCATGATCAACATGCCGTAGAGTCCCGAGCCGACACCGCCAAAAATAACTTCTCCCAGCATGATGTTGACCAGCGGAACCATCCCTCCGAGCGGAGTAAACGAGTCGTGCATTCCGTTGACCGCGCCGCAACTGGCGTCGGTGGTCACGGTGGCAAACAGCGCGGAGTTGGCAATCCCGAAGCGGACATCCTTGCCTTCCATGTTGCCGCCTGCCTGAGTTGCCGACACCTGCTGCGCCGCTCCATGCATCAGGGGATTGCCGCGCGCCTCCGCCCAATATACCGCGGTCACGCCAACAAAGAACAAGACTCCCATGGCTGCGAAGACTGCCCAGCCGTGGCGTGGAGAGCCGGTCATGCGGCCGAGAGTGACCGTGAGTCCGGCTGGAATCGCAAAGATGGCGAGCATCTCAAGCAGGTTGGAAAACGGGGTGGGGTTCTCAAACGGATGCGCGCTGTTGGTGTTGAAGAAGCCACCGCCATTCGTCCCCAGCATTTTGATGGCTTCCTGCGAAGCGACCGGTCCCTGCGCGATGGTCTGCGTGGCGATGGTTTGCGTGGCGGACTTGCCCGTGCTGTCAGTCGTGACTGTCTTTTGCGGCTCCAATAGCTGGGTCGTGTCGTACGAGCGCAGATTTTGCACCACCCCTTGCGAAACGAGGGCCAATGCGAGAATGATGGAGACTGGCAGCAACACCCACAGAATGGCGCGCGTAGCATCGACCCAGAAATTCCCCAGTGTGTTCTGCTCTCGGCGGCTGATGCCCCGGACAAACGCAATGGCCAGCGCGATGCCAACGGCTGCGGAAGTAAAGTTGTGGTACGCGAGACCGGCCATCTGCGTGAAATAGCTCATGGTCGCTTCAGGCACGTAGGACTGCCAGTTGGTATTGGCGGTAAAGGACGCTGCCGTGTTGAGCGCGAGAACTGCGGGAACACCGGGCCAATGCTGCGGATTCAACGGAAGCCACTGCTGGACGCGCTCGATCAGATACAAGACCAGCATGGAAACGACGCTGAATAGCAGCATCGCGATTCCGTACTCGGTCCAGCGCATCTCCTTGTCCGCGTCGATGCCGGTTAATTTGTAAAGAACTCGTTCGACTGGGACCAGCAATGGATCGAGAAATGTTTTGCGGCGCTCAAAGACATTTGCCATGTAGATGCCGAGCGGTCGCGCGATCAACACGATCAGCAGAAAATAGAAGCCAATCTGAAACCATCCATTTGCAGTCATGGTTAGAATTTCTCCGGGCGCAACAGGGCAAATACCAGATAGATCAGTAAAATTGCCGA
>JAJZDO010000009.1 GCA_021805955.1 Acidobacteriota bacterium | reverse complement strand
ATGGACACACCACCGGTCAGCAGCAACAGCGGTGCTGCATGCAACCCTTGCAGGATGCAATCGGCAAGATCATCCAACTGATCCCGCGCCGGACGTTGCCGCAATGCAGTGGCGCCAGCCTGATGGACCAGGGCCGCCAGCGCATGGCTGTTCGAGTCGTAAATCTGGTGGGATGGAATGGGCGGTTGCCGATCGCCGGAACCAGCCTCGGAGAGGAACGTCAGCGCCGATCGGTCGACCAGTTCGTCTCCGGTGGCAAGGATGGCGACGTTCGGCTTGGCGTAGACAGGAATGGAAAGAAAACCGCAGGACGCAGCCAACGCCACTTGCTCGGGACCTAGACGCGTCCCCGGTTCCAGCAGAACATCTCCGCGGTGCGCTTCACTGGCTTGAGGAACAACGTTCTCTCCGGCAGCTACAGTTCGGCTAGCAAGCGGAAGAACGAAGCGCTGTGGCGAAGCCTCAGAACCATTGTCGCCACTGGATTCGCCATCCCCTTCCTGCGCGTGTTCGATCATCAACACGGCGTCGGCTCCCGGCGGCAACGGTGCGCCGGTCATGATTTCGATGGCCTCTCCGGTAGCAAGCGGCGGAGTTCCGGAGGGCCATGATTCTCCGGCGCGAAGCTGGCCCACGACGCGCAAGGGCATTCCGGGGGTCAAATCCTGCGCCCGAACGGCGAACCCGTCTCGGGTGACGCGAGGGAACGGAGGCTGGTCGCGATCCGCAATAAGCGGCGCTGCCAATCGGTGGCCCAGGGCATCGAGGAGGTCACAACTCACGGCTTCGCATCCACCAGCGGATTGAATGGCAGTCGAATGCGCCGCAATGATGGAACAAGCCTCAGCAAAGGAGATGGGAGGGGCGGTGACGCGCGAAGAAGAACCTGGAAACTGATTTTTCTGCACCCGAGCTGCCCTCTCGCTAAGAAAAAGTCAGCGGCTCCCGAGAAAAACCGGGGAGCCGCTTGGTGAAACAGCACACTGCATGAAACGGTTGATGCGGATCAATGCTTCCTATAGGAGGAATGAACCGTTTCGCCAGCCTGCTGCAGGATGTTTTGCGCATCCTGCGCCAGTGGTCCTGTGGGCGCCAACGAAAGAAACTTGCGATAGGCATCTGCGCAGCCCGGAGGCAACACGATTTTGTTCGTCTTGGGATCGACGCTGGCATGCTGCACCAAAGACCATCCTTTGATGTAATACGCGATCGCCTTATTGGGATCCGCCGCGATGGCTTTGTCTGCCGCAGCTCCCGCAGCGTCGCCTTGCCCGGTTTTGAACAGGACGATGGCTTCATTGGTGTAGTACATGCCTGCCTGCGTCGGATCAGCCTTGGCAGCAGCCTCATAGGCCCCAACCGCATCTTTCACGTCACCCGAATTCGCCAACGCCTCGCCCAGATTATTGTTGGCAGCCGCGATGACATCGGGCTTCGGAGCCTTTTCGGCAGTCAGCAAGGTCAGGGCTTTCTTGTAGTTTGTAGCGGCGTCAGGATATTTCTTCGCGGCAAGCTCGCTGTCGCCGAGTTCGTACCACGTCAGTCCTACATCGGGCTTGGCCTGGGTTGCCTGAGTATCCAGCGCGATCGCCTTGTCGAGGTCGCCGGCCTTACGGGCCGCACGAGCATCGACGATCATTTTATTCACATTTTTGATCTGGCTGTTTTGCTTCTCCGCCGCTTCATTCGCTTTGCGTACTTGCGCAATCTGCTTTTGTACGTCCGGCGGCAACTTCGATATATAGGCCTGGCGGGTCATATCAAAGTCGACCTGAGTATCCGCGCCGGCCGTAAGCTTTACGTTTTGCTGGTAATCGACGATTCCCTGCGTCATCTTGCCATCTTTGCCCTTGATATCCCCGAACAGGATGACGGTATACGTTCCCGGCTTGATGCCTGAACCTTTGTAGTCGCCGTTGGCATCCGTCGTAAAGGTATTCAGCGCCGTCTTTCCGTCGGTCGTAATTTCGACCTTGGTGTTGGCTATGGGCTGATCCAGCGGATCTTGGGCGTGCCCATGAATACTGGCGGTTGTCGCACCTGTCGCCGGCGCTGCGCTTGTAGCCGCTTGTGCCCAGGCTGATGCTGCCGGCATGCAACCGCCAACGACAACGATCAACGCCGCAAAAATCGCGACGCTGGATATTGCCCAAATTGCCGCAAACATTTTTGCGGACCTTGAAGATACAGCGATCCGAACCTTTTCCATTTCCTCGTCTCCTTGGTACTTCTCGACGCGGCGATTTTCACTCAGCGCCGCTGGAACTACAGCATCAACGCAATTCTAAAGCTACCATGGCGCTAAGAACACCTGGCGGACAACTTTCCTTATGCCCGAAGGCTGCTTGCTGCCGAATCCGTTCTCACTACGCACCAACATACAGGACGGGATCGGCAACATCCCCCTCCGCGAACGCCCGCAAGCGCAGGACACAGCTGTCGCACACTCCGCAGGCACGATCCTGGCTGGAATAGCAGGACCAGGTGAGATGAAAGGGCGCATTCAATTCCAGGCCCAACCGGACAATCTCACTCTTCTTCATGTGAATCAGCGGCGTATGTATCTGAATCTTCCCGTCCCGGGTCCCGGTCTCGATCGCCTGTTGAAAAGCGGCATAATAGGCCGGCCGGCAGTCGGGATAGCCGGAACTGTCCTGCTCCACAGCGCCGATGAAAATCGCTTTCGCGCCAATCACTTCTGCCCAGCTAACCGCTGCGGACAAAAAATGTGCATTGCGGAACGGGACATAGGTAACGGGAATTTCCTCGCCAATCTTTTTGGTGGCGGGGGCTTCGGGCACGGCGATGGCCGCATCCGTCAACGCCGAGCCGCCAATTTGGCGAAACAGGTCGATTTTCAGCGGCAGAAATTGCCGGACCCCTACAAAGTCTGCGACAGCGCGCGCACTCGCCAGTTCCCGTTGTTCTGTGCGTTGGCCATAACTGAAATGAAGCGCATAGACATCGTAACTTCTTGCCGCCAGAGCAAGGCAAACCGAGGAATCCATGCCTCCGGAGAGCGAAACCACGGCGCTGGGACGAGCGGACACGACAGCTTCATGTTTCATCGACGTTCTCTTGTAACCGGAAGCAAATCATATTCTTGGGCGGAACCTTCGCTTGCCTTGAGAGAAGCAGATCGATGGCAAAACGATATCGAACATCACGTTCAGCACGTGCGCCTGGATCTGGTTGCATCCATCCAAACCAGGGAACTCAGAAGCATCTTTCAGGGCTTAAGCCGTGCCCTGATACAAAACCATTATGCAACCAGTTCTAGCCCATTCGAGAAGCGAAAAGAATTTTTTTATTGTTCCATTGTCGTCGATCCGGGGCTTGGGTTCAAGATTTCCAGCGCGGCTTCCGCATCCGCTTGTCGCACCTGCACCCGAATACCGTCGCTGCCCGGCACCATGCTGCCCACCATGCGCAGAAAGTTTTCGCCTTCAATCCTCGCCTCAATGCCGAACGATGAAAGCAGACTGACCAGCATTTGCGCTTCGTTCAACGTGGGGCAGTGGCTGATGGTCGTCGGCGTGAGTGCGGCTTCTTCTTCTGCGCGTGTTACAGCGGCATTTGGATCCGTTGGTTCCATGGCGATGCTGTCCTTGTGAGCGACTATACCCCTTTCTTCAGGGGCTCCCAAATGAACTTGTGAATTTGCAGGCTGAGGCGCGCGGGTACGTGGTCGGCCAACATCCATTCCACCAGCAGGCGCGGATCGAGCACGCAATTGTCTGCCGTCCTCTGCGATGTCGGCGTTTTTGTAAATGCGGGCGACAGCAAAATCTGTCCACATCTTTCCGCCAGGTTGTGCCGCCGAATAAAGTCGCGCGCGAATTCATAGTCTGCGCGGTCGGAAATGACAAACTTCACTTCATCCCTCGAAGTGAGAACGTCGAGATTTTCGAGATGGAATCGTCCGCTCTCGCCGGAGGCGGGACATTTCACGTCCATGATTTTATGAACGGCCTTGGGCACCTTCGCCAGTGGACGCTCGCCGCTGGTTTCGATCATCAGCGTATGGCCCTTGTCCAGCAGGCGATCCATCATCGGCAGCAACTCTCGCTCCTGCAGCATCGGCTCTCCGCCGGTAAACTCCACCAACTGGACGGGCGCCAGCGCAGCGATTTTCTCTTCCACCTGATCGAGAGTGAATTTCTCTCCGCCGTGGAACGTGTATTCCGAATCGCACCAGGAGCAGCGCAGATTGCAGCCCGCGAGGCGTACAAAAATGCATGGCAAGCCGGCAAAACTCGACTCCCCTTGAACGGATACATACAACTCGATCAGGACCACGAAGTCACTCGTAATAGGTTGCGGTGGTGGTGTCGGTTTCGAAGATGGTGCAATCCTTGACGGTGACGCGGCCGCCTGTCATTTCGCGCAGCTGCACATTGGTTTCGTCGAAGAAATAATGGGCAAGGTTTTCCGCCGAAGGGTTCAGTTCGATAAAAGGAGCAATGTCGTTGATCATCTGGTGATCGAGCCGATCGATGACCGGCCGCATGACTTGCTTCAGTTGCTTGAAGTCCAACAACAAGCCGGCGACATCCAATTCGCGGCCACGCAGGGTGATGCGGACCTTGTAATTGTGTCCGTGCGGATTTTCGCACTTGCCACGGTAATTGCGCAGATAATGGCCTGCGGAAAATCCCGCTTCCACGGTAACTTCGTACATGCTTTTCCTCTAGCGGCGCGGAGAATTTCCCAGCCTCTTCTATTGTATCGAGCGAGAGGGAAATCGGCA